>CAXTWV010000437.1:0-3645 GCA_964248005.1 uncultured Ktedonobacteraceae bacterium
GTGAGCAATAAAGACAAACTCTAAGCCAGGACGGTCGGGGGCATCTCGAACCGATTCCACCGTGAATTGAGCACGAGAGAGTGTTTCAGCAATCTCTGATCGAGTGCGGAACCTTAACGTTGACTCGGACGTCATCACACTCCCGTCCTTATGGAACACAAATATATAGCGAAAAGACACGAGTGGCAGCTGCACGTTCACCAGTTCCACCCAAGACTCGACTGTGCCGATGCCAGGTGCTTCAATCGTCTTGTAAGATTGCTCTCGGTTCCAGCCCTTCCAAGCTTCCTTAGCTGGATTCCGCACCTCAAAGACAAGCCGCCCATTTGGACGCAGCGCATCGTGACAGGCACGAAGAGTCGCCATCCACTCCTCGTCCAGAACGAATACTTGTGCCACATTGCCAGTCATGGTGATGAGATCGGCATCCAATCCTTTGAGCTGCGCCGCAGTACCAGTAATCCAGCGAACTCGGTCGGCATACGCCTTCCGCTTGGCGACAGCTAGCGAGGCTGCAGCCGGATCGACGCCAACGACCTCTTTCCCAAGTGCTGCCAAGCGACAGGCAAGATTACCAGTTCCGCACCCCAAGTCAATAACAGAGTGGGCGTGGAACTCGTCTGCTATTGCTAGATATGGAGCAAGGTCTGGTCGGGCTGGACTATCGAGGAGGTCATAGATTTCGGCAAGTTTCGGCTCGGCAAATAGAGCGTCAGGCATCACGGTAACTCTCCTTATCTTCATTTCCTAAGTAGGAGCAAGCGCATTCTTTATTATTGCCCCTACCGCTACGATCCAACACGCAAATAATGTCCCCAATATCCCTTATAGTCTCCATATCTTTCCCCAATACGCTCAATCTCAGCACGTGATAAGTCTTTGCCATGCCCATACAATCTTGACGCAGCAGCCAACATAGCTTTTTCATTGCTTGTGAGATGCTCCATGCGTCCGAGTCCACGGACCATTACAAATGATGACGACCACGCGCCGAAACCACGAATACTACGTAGCCATGCCTCTACCTCATCATAGTCGCCCGTGCGCAAAAAGTGTTCGTCAACATCACTGAACGCTTTGATGACCGCGACAAGATATTCTGCTTTCCGTGCATTTCGTACAATGCTCGTGAGTTCGTCTTCGCTCACATGCGCCATGCGCTCTGCCTCTGGAAACGCAGAATAGGCTATGTCATCGACTGTGATAGTGCCACCATAGGTATCAATAAGATTTTTCTTCATCTTCTGAGACATATTCATTGGATTGCGTTGCGTCAGCACTGCCCAACACGCAATCTCGAATGGTGTCAAAAACTTGACCTGATGATAACCATATAACTCTTCCATGATTGGCGCAAAATCAGCATCTTCACGTCCTATAGCATAAAAAGGGCGAAGATCATCATCCAAACTCAAGAAGAAGGTGATACGATCTATCGCGGCATTCTTTATTGTGTCATCTATGGCTTGCTCGGAAAAGAGCGTATATGCCAACCGAGGTGCATCGATTGTCCCCATAGCAGCAACCCGAAACGCAATGAGTTGCCCATCGACATAGACCGCTTTTGTAAGTGCTTGTTCTGTTACCGCTTGTTCGCCTTGCGTAGGCGAGAAGAAGCCAAGAAAGTTTAGCGACTTCGTGAAATCATACGGTGCAGTAGGCGTTATATATCCTGTATCAGTATACATTGCTCAGTAGTATCCTATCGTTCTAGCAAATGCGTTTTCATAAAATCCAGCGTAGTACGGATAATCTCCTGTGACCGTACATTATCGTCAAGAACATCGAAGGCATGCCTACCAGTCGCATGATTCATAAAATCGAGGCTTACATTTTTCGAGATAGCAGCCGTTAAAAGGCGGTCAATTGAAGCGTTGAGTTCGGGGGCATCGAGACCTGCTCTCACAATGAGCATTGGTGGAATTGCGTTTGTGTACTTGCTCAAGCGGTTAGAAGCGGAAAATTCGTTAAGCACTTCGTCGGAAAGTTGAGGCAGGGTGCTCAACACATCATAAAAAAATTTGAGGTCGGCGATACCATAGTAGGAAATGATGCAACGTACATACGTTGCGTCCTCTCGTAATGCAGAGTGCAATCCAAATGGTGTGCCTCCTGAACATGTCCAGATGCATAGTGCGTTCGCGTCAATGCCTAACGATTTGCTATTCTCACGAACATATGTGATAAGGTCGTCTACATCTTTTGCTGCATCATAGAGCTTTGTGGGTAGTTCCATCGAGCGATGGTTGAAGGTAATACCAATGAAGCCTGACGCCGCTGCTAGTTGACCCCACGAGACATATTGTCCCCAATCCTTCGCATCCTTGAGTGTTTCTGGTGATCCCTCCCCATGAACAAATATCACAGCAGGCAGTCGCGTCTCGCCTTCGTAATCTTCTGGATAGTACACATCCATCAAGAGGGCACCAGTATCAACAATCTTATAGACGATATCCGGTCGTACAATCGCACCTTCCATGTCAGGAAGTGTATAGACAACAGGTAACTCCTTAAAATCTTCTTGCTCATCCATCGAAAGGTCGTCCGAGTCTGCCATCTTCTTTCTCCTCATGCGCTACTATTTGTATTTGATCTAATATCATAGTACCATTCTGATATGCACACGAAAAGTTGGAAATAGTGTTTCTCGTTAGAGAGGACAGCTATTAGCAAGACTACCATTTGCCCAAAAGGACTCTGCACGCGAACGTTCGTAGGCGATAGCAGCAGACCAATCACCATGCTGTGTCTCTACATGCTGTATATCCAGGATTACCACTCTTTCGGCTCCGGTACAGCGTTGTACCAACTCTAATGGCAATTCTTCTAGCTCCGCTATCTGTGCTGTACCGGAGACGAGAATTGCAAGTTGAGCTGCATAGTTCGGGATAACGAGTGCAACCAGCCCCGTTTCCAGGATGTTACCGATAGCTTCAAAGGCTCCATTCCCTGCGTAATCAGGCAAGAGGAGCCTACCACCAGGAAATTCTGGCGTAGGAGGCAGTGTCACTAGGAATTTAGGTACACCACCACGATGATTAATTGCACATTGACCATCTTCCCCTCTTGTACAGAGAAAACAGAGTACTTGTTGCTCAATAAAAGCTTGTACCTCCATAGAAAGGTGCTTCTGATTGTATCCCAACAAATTTTGAGGATGCCATCCAAATGGCGGTGCGGATGTTACAGGACTTGTAAGGCCAGCAACCTTTGTTTTGATATATTTAGCACAATGGAAGAAAGCCTCGCGTATATCCAGGCATATCTGTGTTGCTTGTGATGTGACGGATGAGTGAGACAAAAACGCTTCATTGCTTGGTTGCACATGAGCCAATCCTTGCACACACAGACGCTCACGGGTGGGATGACAGATAAAGAATAAACCCAGTGGGACACCTTCTCCGTTTGTCGCGCAGTGGTGCAATCCTTGTATGAGGCGTGAAGTGCTAGGCTGATTGCTCAATTGAATAGAGCACGTGAAGCCATCGGGAGTCTGCACAAAACCAGGGTTGCCAGAGATAAGCAAACCACAAAGCTCTTCCTCAGGCCCTATGCCAGCAATCACGCAAAAGCTTTGTTGCGCGATAAATGCCTGGGCTAGTTCTGTGAGATAGGGAGTCTTCTTGCGATCAAAAATGGCACCGC
>CAXTWV010000438.1:0-3623 GCA_964248005.1 uncultured Ktedonobacteraceae bacterium
ACCTCACGCCTCGTGCAGAGCGCGTTCAGCTTTCCTTAACTTGACGCCTATGGGGTGGCGGGGCAAACGTCCCCACAACGCCTTATGTGCCAACGTGAACCCTTCCCCGCCCATCTTTGGGCGCAATGAATTGCTGCCCCTACCGTTCATGTGGAAATCGTATATATACCTCATACAAACAGGGAGAGAAACAGAATGACAGTGCAGCCACGGCTGGCTTCGACGGTAATGTTGATACGCGATATGCCAGCAGGACAGGAGACGAGCGGGATAGAGGTATTTATGGTACGGCGCGTCGTGCAGAGCGAGTTCATGCCAGATATTTTCGTGTTTCCCGGCGGCTCCGTCTCGGCTGATGATCGGCTCGCGGAGCATACAGAGGGTGTCTATGAACCTGTATCGCCCTCAGCAGCAGACCCGGAGGGACGCACCGCTATAGGCAGTGGAGCGAGGGCGGCGGCTATTCGCGAATTGTTTGAAGAGGCGAATGTCTTGCTAGCACATCGTGAGGGAACGGTGCTTGCTGTCAACGAGGAGATGGTGGCGCGTTTCGCCAACTATCGGCAGGCATTTAATGAGCGCAAAGGGTCGCTGGTCGAGATGGCGCGTGCGGAACATCTGGTATTGGCAATGAACAGCCTCGCGTATTTCGCGCATTGGATCACACCCGAAGGAATGCCAAAACGCTTCGATACCCATTTCTTTCTCGCGAGTGCTCCTGCTCAACAAGAGGCCATATACGATAATCTTGAAACCAGCGATGGTGTTTGGATTCGTCCAACGGATGCAATAGAACGCTCTAAACAAGGCACATTTCCTATGGCGTTTCCCACATTCCATCAACTACGCGACCTATCCGCCTTTCATACGGTACAAGAGGCGATACAAGCGACCGCGACACGCTATGTACCCACACATACCCCAACATTGAATAGACAAGATGGTGTCGCACAGGTGTCTCTACCAGACGACCCTGATTTTGTATGGAAACAATAAGAAAGGAGCTTGTTGTCGTATGACACATCCACCATATAGTATTATTCTTGCCCCCAATCCCTCTATGATGACAGGTCCAGGCACAAATACGATTGTGTTGGGAGGCGGTATCGAAGGGGCAACCGTGATTGATCCAGCCGACGAGAATAGAGAGCACTTAGAGGCAATCATTCGAGAAGGTGCGGAGCGTGGCGGCATTCGGCGTATCCTCATCACACATGGGCATTCCGATCATGTTGGGGGCGCGAAGCTCTTATCCAAGGAACTGCGTATCTCCATTTATGCATTCAGTCGTGAAGGCACGCCAGATGTCGATGAAGAGGTTCCCGATGGTATGGCTTTTCCAGCAGGCGATGATACATTACGCGCCGTGCATACTCCTGGACATCGCTTCGATCACCTGTGTTATTATCTTGAAAGACAACACTCTCTCTTTGCAGGCGATCTGGTTGCTGGAGTTGGCACAGTGGTTATTGCACCGCCCGAAGGTGACATGCTCGACTATTTCAATTCACTCAAGCGTTTACAAAGCATGAACCTTGCCGAAATGGTGCCTGCCCATGGCCCCGTGATTACAGACCCCCAGGCAAAGCTCGCTGAATATATTACGCATCGTCTACAGCGTGAGCAACAAGTAATCGCTGTGTTGCATACATTTCCCTCTGGCGCCACCATTGCCGCGATGGTGTCGAGCATCTATGCCGACGTAGACCCACGTCTCCATCCAGTCGCCGCCAAATCCGTAGAGGCACATCTGATTAAGTTGGAGCGCGAAGGCAAGGTACGTCATGAAAATGGGGATGAATGGATGTTGATATAATAGAATATGTATAAGCGACTGTAGGGGTCTAATTCATTACACCCTTTTCGCCGATAGACGATTGTTGAAGGACATAAGAAACGTTTCGATTATCCTTCCAACAGTGTCTATCGGCGAAAAGGGCGTAATAGAATTATACCCCTACATTATTGTGCGTTACATGCATTATGCATTATCTGCGCATAAACAGCCCCAACATTGTGATGCCAGCCAAGCCCAGGCAGAACCACGCGGGGACCATGAGGTGGGCTGTTGTCAGGTAGATACCGCCAGCAAGGGCTGCGATAAACATAAGCGACCATGAAAAGCCACCACTTCCCGATGCTGTACTTCCGCCACCACCACCGTTACGACCAAAGCGGAAGCGGACGCGCTCTTTGGGTCGGTCACTCGCCAGTCTGACCTCGATCTGTCCCGTTTCAAGCTTTGTGATAACTTGTTCGAGTGCGCGAGGCAGAGCCAGAAGGGTACGTCCAGTGTCGAGTGCCTGATTCAAAAACTCCTGCACGGTCTGACTTATGCCCTCGCCATCGAGTCCCAGGAATTTGCGTGCATAAGGTGTTGCTACCTCAACAAAGTTGAACTCTGGTGCGAGACCTGTCGAGACACCACCTAGCGTACTAATAGCGCGACCCGTGAAGGCAAATTGGGCTGGTATTTGGAAGGGTTGTCCGTACAGCAAACGCTCAACATCCTGCGCCACTTCGGGAATGTCGAGTTCACGTGCGGCACCAAGTGTCATGCCAAAGTATTGCTCCATCATCATCGACATGCCGCGCTCGATCACAATCATATTAGCACCCGGTCCAATAAAGCCAAGCTTGTTTAACGCGTTGACGAGTGAACGTGAATTACGCGATAAGAAGCTGACGAACAAGTCTTTCAGCGATTGTTTCATACTTTTGGTAAGTGAGCCAACCATCCCAAAGTCGATAAAGGCAATCACAGGTCCACCGTCGGCGGTTGTAACACCTTTTTTGACAAAGATATTACCTGGATGTGGGTCGGCATGGAAAAAGCCCTCGACAAAGAACTGGTAAAAGTAGGCACTCACAGTACGTTTGGCAACCTCTAGCCGACTGATACCCAATGCTTCGAGTGCTGCATAATCATTGACTTTGATACCATCAATCCACTCTATGACCAGCATATGTGGCGTGATGTACTGATCGTACATGGTTGGAATATAGATGTTTGGGTCGTCTTTGAACATCTCTTTGAAACGTTTGGCGTTCGCCGCCTCTGCCGCATAGTCGATCTCTTCGTAAGTAGTGCGTTTAAACTCACGATAGATACCCATCAGGTCAATGAAGCCTGTGGTATCGACAAAGAAGTTGATTACGCGAATCACAAACTTCAATGTACTCAAGTCCATACGTACAAGCTGATCGGTATTTGGGCGTTGAATTTTGACGGCGACCGTTTCTCCGGTGGAGAGCAACGTAGCCTTATGCACTTGACCGAGCGAAGCGGCGGCAGTGGCTTTGCGTTCCAGCACACTGAAAATCTCCTCCACGCGCTTGCCCGTTTCTGATTCAATGATGCTGACCACATGCTCAAATGGTGCTGGCGGCACCTCATCTTGCAATGAGGTAAGCACTAATATTGCCTGATCGGGAAGCAAGTCAGCACGCGAACTGAGGAACTGGCCCAGTTTAATCATCAAGACGCCCAACTTGATGGCGGCGACACGAAAAGCGACAAGTACTTTGATGAGCACTTCAATATTTGGTTGAACTTCATAATTGCCACGCTCACGTGCGCGAATGACGCGCCGACGCTCACGATAGATCACCCAGATCGTCCA
>CAXTWV010000439.1:0-3604 GCA_964248005.1 uncultured Ktedonobacteraceae bacterium
ACGGTGATTCCTGTAGGGACCGATGATGCCATTTAATAAGACGATACAAATGTAGGGGTCTAATTCCACTACACCCTTGCGGCATTTGATCATGTTTAGAGGATTGATGAAACTGTTCCAATGTTCCTCCAACAGAATCGATTGCCGCAAGGGTGTAATGGAATTAGACCCCTACAAACCCATCTATTTGTAGAGGACATAGGGAATCTCTATGTCAATGCGTGTACCTTTTCCTGGCTCACTCTCTATAGAAAGCTGTCCCTCTAGCAATTGCGTGCGCTCGTAGAGGCCAAGCAAGCCCTGATGATAACCATTTGGCTCATTGACCGCATTGGTTGCGTATGGAGGCATTCCGATACCATCGTCACCGATGCTTAGGTGCAGATGTTCTTCATATTGAAACAAAAACAGGGTTATGTTAGACGCGTGAGCATGTTTACGAATATTTATGAATGTCTCGCGGATAATAGCGTACAGATGAGATGTGTAGTCAAACGGTAAGCGAGTGGGCCAATCAGCGTCGTCGTAGGTTACAGTATAGCCTGCCTCATGCATATCGTCGATAAGTGCATGAATTGAAGCGACAAAATCGACATTGTGTGTGTTTTGTGTGCGTAGTCCGCCGAGAGCTTGTCGCATAGATGCCAGACTATCTTGTGCCAATTCTTGCCATGCCTCTACGCGTGCCTCTACGTCCTGATTGTTCGCATGCTGTTCTTGCGACAGACGCGCTTGCTGTAAGCGAAAGTATTCAAGATCGGCGACAAGAGCAGTCAATGACTGCACCACACCATCATGAAGTTCGCGGGCGATCCGTCGTCGCTCTGCCTCTTGTGCAAAGCGGGTGAGCGGGGAGTCTATCACCTCAAGCATATGTAGCCTCCGTATATTCTTGTGTATATAGAGAGGTATACACGTTCTACGTTGATTTTAGATAGAGGTAACGTATCGGAAGGGTTGAGATTTGGCTATATATGAGAAGAGTTCTTAACCGTAGAATATGGATGCCTGTAGGAACCGATTTATCACGTCCTCGCTGACACCTGTAATGCCAACGAGGACGTGATAAATCGGTCCCTACAGATATATTTGCGGCCCGACCGGGGAATATCATATCCTTATGAGTAGACACAAGACAGTTGTAGAGATGGAGAGGTGTATATGGCGCAAAGCACAATCCTTGTTGTTGGTAGTCTGAACATGGATCAGGTTGTTCGCATTCCCCATCTACCTGCGCTTGGCGAAACACTGCTAGGTGCTGGTTCGCTCAAACTCGTACCAGGGGGCAAGGGAGCAAATCAAGCAGTCGCAATGGCACGTCTTGGTGCTTCAGTAACGATGGCTGGTCGTGTGGGAAGTGATCCTTTTGGCGAGCAACTGCTCAAGGCCCTACACAATGATGGTATCGATACAGACCTTGTACATGTTGACAAAGAAGAGGCCAGTGGTGTTGCCTTTATTTTTCTCGCACCCGATGGCGAAAATGCTATCGTCGTCGCCTCCGGTGCGAATATGCAAGTAGGCAACGACGTAGAACACATGAACGCTATATATGCGATTTTACAAAATATGCAGGCCCTCGTGCTACAACTTGAGATACCGCTCCCGACTGTACAAAAGCTGATAAAGGCTGGACACGAAGCAGGTATTCTCGTTGTGCTCAATGTCGCACCCGCACAACCGCTTTCTAAAGAGTTATTGGCACAGGTTTCCGTGCTGGTCGTCAACGAGAGCGAGGCAAGTCTGCTAAGTGGGCAACGTGTGGAAAGCCTGGAAGATGCACAGATTGTTGGGAGGGTTTTGCATGGCTATGGTATCCCTACTGTCGTTGTGACACTCGGAGCACGCGGTGCAGTTCTCGTTACTGGCGAGGCGACCGGGCAATCGCGCACGATCTATCAAGCGACACCAAAGGTACAGGTTGTTGATACAACGGCGGCGGGTGATTGTTTTGTGGGTGCGCTCACGCTCGCGCTTACTGAGGGACAAACGCATGAGGATGCTCTGCGTTTCGCAGTTCATGCTAGTACACTAAAAGTAACAAAATTTGGTGCCCAATCGGGTCTACCAACACGAGAGGAAGTTCATGCCACGTATTATTCTTGACACAGACCCAGGACTAGATGACGCTCTAGCCTTATTTTTAGCATTGGCCTCACCGGAAGTCACGCTTGAAGCGGTGACAACAGTACAAGGCAATGTCTCCGTTGAACTAACAACCTATAACGCATTAACATTGCTCACACTTGCGGGACGGACCGACATTCCGGTCGCCTATGGTAGTGCAGAGCCGCTTGTACGAAAACGCATTGACGCAGGTCATGTTCATGGAAAGAGCGGGTTAGGGAATGTAACATTGCCCGAACCAAGAATAGCACCAGTGGAGCAGCAGGCGATAGACCTGATTATCGAGAAGATTATGAGCAACCCTGGTGAAATCACGCTGGTACCGATTGGTCCATTAACCAATATCGCGCTCGCGGTGCGACGTGAACCACGCATCGCGCAGCATGTCCGTGAGGTGGTCATCATGGGAGGTGCCGTGCGGGTTCCTGGCAATGTCACACCCGCTGCCGAGTTTAATATTTTTGCCGATCCACACGCCGCGCATATTGTTTTTCACGCAGGCTGGCCTCTTCGTCTCGTGAGCTTGGATGTCACTACGCGTGTTTCTATGCATCGTCAACAAGTGGATGCGTTGGCATCACAGGGTGGTAAGGTGATAACAGCAATTCAGCAGATGATGGCCTATTATTTCGAGGTGTTTGGGCCAGAGTATGGGAGCACAACATTTCAGATGCATGATCCGCTCTGCCTTGCAGCCGCATTTCAACCCGATCTCATCACATGGGAACCTGCTTATGTCGATGTCGAGCTTGCTGGCACCCTGACGCTGGGCGAGACCGTGGGCTATTTCAAGCGTCCGAACCATCCTGAACCAAACATGCAAGTTTCAGTTGGAGTTGATAGCGAACGTTTTCTTGCTATGTTCACAGAACGCATTGGGAAGACGTTTGGGGAACACTCGTAGAGATCGTCGATAGAGGCAGCAATGAATTGTTGCCCCTACCGATGTTTTCGTTTGCAGATGTCAAAATGCGGATTTTGACAAATACATATGTGTGGGCTATATTACAAGTAAGTACTATTCTCTCTTTTAGCATAAAGCTCTATGGGTGTACATAAAGGAAGTCTCAATGGCAGCTATCAATGAAGCAGAGGTTATGGATGCTCTGCATGAATGTTATGATCCAGAAATTCCCGTCAATATCGTCGATCTTGGATTGGTATACGGGGTTGAAGTCGATGAAGAGAAGGAACACGTCCACATCTCGATGACACTTACCGCCCTCGGTTGCCCAATGGCAGGTGAGGTAATTGAAGAGGTCGAGATGCGTGTAGGACAGGTCGAGAACGTCAAAAGCTGCAAAGTTGAGTTGACTTTTGACCCGCCGTGGTCCCCTGACCGTATGACCGAGGACGCGAAATGGGAACTTGGCATGGTGTAGTCCAGTAGTGACACAAGAAAGTACGTCTGCCGATGTCAAAGACATCGGCAGACGTACTTTCTTGTGTCACTTGTTCCCATCACTCGTTTGCTATG
>CAXTWV010000440.1:0-3597 GCA_964248005.1 uncultured Ktedonobacteraceae bacterium
ACTTCCATGCCTCTCCATTTGACAATGGTCTGTTTCTCTGTTATACTTTGGTTGGACGTACAACCAGGAGGAGTGCATTACATGGAAACATCTGGAACTACTCGCGAACACATCATTCAATCTGCGTCTCATGTTCTGGTTGAACAAGGGTATGATGCAGCAACGATTAAAGCCATTGCTCGCGAGGCAGGAGTTGCTCCAGGGTTATTGCATTACTACTTCGCGAATAAAGATGAGCTATTAGTAGAAGTGCTCAAGGATATCTCTCACCGCTACACCGAGAGTGGGTATCAGAGGAGGAGTTCACTGCCTCCTGATCAGTTACGCGAAGCCACCCTCAATGACATGTTGCAACGAACATTGAAGAACCCAGGTGCGTATCGCCTGCGGTACGAACTCTTTGCCCTTGGATTCCGCAATTCAGCATTGCAGCCCGCAATTCGCTCACTGCTGGAAAGTGGTCGTTCGGGAATCAGCTCTATCGTTGATGCCGTTAGCGATGAACGGCCCTTTGATGCTGATACTCTGGCGAGCATTCTTCTTGCCTGTATCGATGGTTTGGCTCTTCAACATCTAGCTGAACCAGATTTCGATATTGAGAGTGCCTATCGTTTGCTCTCTCGTATGGTGAAGAGCTTGCTGGAGTCAGAGTGAAAAAATTTCTGCTTCCCTGGTTGGATGACCAATCAGTTTGTGTGATTTTCCTGGTACAGGAACTGAAAACGAGCAGCTTTTGCCCTGATATATGAGCAGAAGTGATTCGTGGTTTGAGAAAACCGCTCTCAAGGCGATCTCTAGTACTCGGTGATGGGAATATGGCATCCCTTCTCAGCAAGACAACGGTCCAACATCACTTACTTTCGTTCGATTCATTGTAAAAAGGAGTATCTCATGCACCATTCTCTCATCTTTGAACACGATGTCGCCATTGCTATGCGAGACGGTCTAGAGCTTCGTGGCAATGTCTATCGTCCTTCCACATCTGGCACTTACCCGGTGTTACTGACAGTCGGCCCATATGGGAAGGATATTCACTTTCGTGACTATAATCCGAAAGCCTATGCCGGAATTGCCGAACAGGGTCCCTACATGAATTGGGAAACTCCCAATCCTGATTGGTGGGTCGTACAAGGCTATGTGGTGCTTCGAGTCGATCAGCGTGGGATTGGCACCTCTCCAGGACGCCTGGACCCTTTTTCACATCAGGAAGCAGAGGACTTTTATGATGCCATCGAATGGGCGGCAGAACAGCCGTGGAGCACTGGCAAAATAGGATTAAGCGGCATCTCGTACTACGCGGTCTCGCAATGGCATGTGGCTGCGCTCCAGCCACCTCACCTCGTCGCGATTTTGCCCTGGGAAGGGTTGGTCGATTTATACCGTGATGTTGCCAGACACGGAGGCATCTTCAACAATGGTTTTGTCGTCCCCTGGTATAGCCATGTGACTCGTGTTCAACACGGCTACGATGGGAGCCTCTCTGAGCAGGAACGAGCCGCAAATAGGGTCGATGTGACCGCAAGTTTCAAAGAGCATTTCCTCGATGATGACTACTATCACTCGCGCTTGCCGGACCTTAGCCGGATTATGATTCCTGTCTTCTCTGTTGGGAACTGGAGTGGCGTGGGACTGCACCTACGAGGGAATATTGAGGGCTATCTGGGTGTGGCTTCTGCTCAGAAGTGGCTGCGAATCCACATGGGTGATCATTTTAGCCCATTCTACAGTGAGGAAGGGCGTGCTCTTCAGAAACGGTTTTTTGACTACTGGCTCAAAGGGGTGGAAAATGGTTGGCTTGAGCAGCCACCCGTGCAACTCGCCATTCGCAAAGGGCACGAGGTGGTGTGGCGCGATGAACAGGAATGGCCTCTGGCTCGCACACACTGGTCGCATTTCTATCTCGATGCTGCCAGCAGCAGTATAGCCGCTGAGCAATCAGAAGCAGAGGCATACGTCAACTACACAGCACCTGAGGGTGATATCACCTTCACGACCGCTCCGTTTGTACAGGATACGGAAGTGACTGGACCGCTCGCACTCAAATTGTGGGTCTCTTCCGCGACCGAGGACATGGATATCTTTGTGACCATTCGCAACCGTGATGCGAACGGCAACGAGGTTCCCGGTATTGGAGCCAACAGCGAGGCTATTCCCGTGACCGCCGGATGGTTGCGTGCCTCGCAGCGGAAACTTGATCCATCCCGCTCAACGGACGCTCGCCCATTTCACACACATGATCAGGTGCAAAAGCTGACGCCTGGGCAGATTGTTCCTGTGGAGATAGAGATCTGGCCGACGAGTATGGTGTTTGCATCGGGGCATCGCCTTGCTCTTACTATCGGAACACATGATAGTGGAGCATGGGCAGAATTCAATCACAACGACCCTGAAGATCGTAATCCGGCGGCTCTGGCCGGAATAAATACCATCTATACGGGAGGCACATATCCTTCTTCCTTGCTTTTGCCGATCATCCCTAGTTAATAGTCTTCAAAAAAGGTGCTGACAATGCAAACTCTTCTTCGTTTTCTGAATCTCCTCGTCTCCCTCGCTTCAGCAGGGGCGGCAGTGATTGCTCTTCTGCGACCAGGATCGTTCTCTGGCTCGAGTCAGGTGGGACGCGGTGAGCTATTCTACGTGCGTATGTATGCCGCACGCTCCATTCCGTTCGGGCTCGCAGCCGGAATTCTGCCGTATTGGCTTGGTAGACCAGCTGTCGCATGGGTTCTCTTTACGGCCGCAGTGATTCAACTGGTGGATGTCGTCATTGCGATGGGGAAGAAGGAGTGGGGGATGATGAGAGGCGCATCTGTCGGAGCGATCGTGCATCTCCTTTGTGGCATGGCGATCAGGTAGGGGGTGTATATCCCTCGAAAGGGCGTACTCGTTTCGGGGGATATACACCCCCCTACTAGTAGTAACACACTCTGGTATAGCTTTACAGCTTAGGCAGTATACTACCATACTTGGATACAACTATGAAAGGAAACTTTGTATGAAAGCCGCAATTCTGAAAGCACTCGGTCAACCTCTTCTTCTTGAAGATATTCCTGAACCCGTTCCTGGCGCGGGTGAAGTCCTCGTTCGTGTGCTGGCGGCCCCCGTTGGGATGTATGCACAGGAAGTCTTTAGTGGAAAGAGACCCTATCCTCTCGTCCTTCCTCTTGCTCCCGGCTGTGGAGCTATTGGAGTAGTGGAAAGGACTGGACCTGATACCACTCGACTGAAAGCTGGTCAACTTGTTTTTTGTGATCCGATGGTTCGACCACGTGATGACAGCACTTCACCCGCAAATAGTATGCTACAAGGATGGATCGCTCGAGGAGAGGGACCCCAGAAACTCCAGACCTACTTTCGCAATGGTCCGTTTGCCGAGAAGATGCTCATTCCTCTTGAGAATGCCGCTCCACTCGACCATATGGATGACATAGACCCCGTGAAACTGACCTGGTTGGTTGGCTTGCTCGTTCCTTACGGTGGACTCCTGGCAGCAAACGTCCAGCCGGGACAGATTGTGATGGTGAATGGAGCAACTGGCTCCTTTGGCGGTGCAGCAGTGGCGGTTGCTCTCGCGATGGGCGTGGAACGAGTCGTTGC
>CAXTWV010000441.1:0-3571 GCA_964248005.1 uncultured Ktedonobacteraceae bacterium
CGGAGCAGCAAATATCGAGTATTCGTAAGTTGAGCGAGTATCTAGGCAAGGCCGAGCCGGAGAGTCTGGCGTCGATGAGCAATCTTGAGGCCAAGAAGGTCATTCAGCAACTTACAGCGGAATACAGGCAAAGTAAAAAGGCTTCTTGAGAAAGAGCGGAAGGTGTATGACCTCAGTCGAGTTAGAGTATGCTGAAAAGCGGATGCGTCAGAAATGGCATGATCTGGTGATGGAGGAACAGCGCGGAGCATCAGTGCCGATGCTTGAGCGCATGTTCAACGCCTATATGCTATCGGTGGAAGAATACAACCGTTGTGTTGAACTGTACGCGCCTCATCGCATTCAGCAGAACAACAACATAAAGAAAAAAGCGTCATAGTCATTGTTTATGTGCAGCGATGAATGAACTGTAGGGGCTATAATTCATTACGCCCTCGCCCCGATTGTCAGTTGGGGCGAGGGCGTAATGAATTATAGCCCCTACAACGTATTTAGAGACCTCTCACAAAATTCACAAGCGCACTCGCTACGGCATCGGCAGCATCGAACAGAACGAAGTGTCCTGCATTCGGTACAATCACAAGTTGCGACTCCGGTATTTCACGGTGCAAGCGTTGAGCATAGAGAACAGGTATCTGCTGATCGTTCGCACCCCAGACGATGAGCGTTGGCTTTCCTAGCGTTTTAAGGTCGGACGAAACTGAGTTGACATACCACGGCACAAGCAGACGAATGTGTTGCAGCAGAACCTCTTTACCCAACTCGCTGTTCCACGGGTCGATGTAGCCATTCAGGACGTTATCGAAGCGTTTTGTGTCTACGACAGCTGCGGGCAGAGTTGCACGCAGATCATGCATCAGGTCTTCGACCTCCGTATTTTTGGGTGCATCGAAGTCCTGCCGCTTCTTCATGTCGGGCAAAGGCCAGTTCTCAGCAAAGGCGTCGAGATAGCAGATGGTATCAACGAGCACAAGTGCCGCTACGTGCTCACGAAACAAGCGTGTCGCGAGAATTTGTGCAACGCCACCACCTAAACCGTGTCCAACGAGCAGGACATTCGTCAGGTTCAATGATCTTAATAAGAAGTTCAGTGTATCGGCATGACCCCAAGGCGATGTGTCCGCAGGCCACGGATGCGCGGACTGCCCATAACCGAGCATGTCAATCGCGTACACGGCCCGCCCAAGACCCGCGAGTTGAGGTAGCACAGCATCCCACTCCGAAGTACTCGACACAATATCATGTAACAGCACAATCGCGCCATCTGTGCCAAATTCCGCACCTTGCACAACATAACTTATGTCATAATGAATGGCATGAGCAGTGCGACGCTCTGGTGCCTGTTGTGTCCGTGTTATATCTGATGTATTACTTGCCATAGAATAATTTACCTCTTGTATCTGACGCCCTCTGTTTGGCGTCGAAAATTTCGTAGACATAATGAAAGCATCTGTAGAGACCGATGTATCACATCCTCGTTGGCGGTCGATTGCTAAGAAGGACGTGATACATCGGTCCCTACAATCAACGTATCCACAATATTTTGTCAAATTGCATAATCAGTCCACACAATTATGCCTTTGCGTATAGGCTTGGTACATTATAGAAGGCACTGAAACCTGCGTAGCGTGCGGTCTCATCACCTAGCTCATTCTCTATCACGAGTAAGCGGTTGTATTTTGCTACACGTTCGCTACGCGCGGGTGCGCCCGTCTTGATCTGACCCGCATTCGTGGCAACGACAAGATCAGCAATAGTTGTATCCTCAGTCTCGCCCGAACGATGAGACACTACGGCACTAAAGGAGGCACGTTTTGCCATCTCGATAGCGTCCATTGTTTCCGTCAAGGTGCCGATTTGGTTAAGCTTAATGAGAATAGAGTTGGCGGAATGCTCTAAGATACCACGTTTGAGGCGTTGTGTGTTGGTGACAAAGAGATCATCACCAACTAGTTGGATACGATTGCCGAGCCGACTACGAAGCTGTTTCCAGCCATCCCAATCGTCTTCCGCCAAACCATCTTCGATTGTGATAATGGGATATTCGCCAATCCACTGCTCGTACAAGTCGATCATCTCGTTTGATGTCAGTGTGCGCCCTTCACGAGCGAGCACATATTTGCCATTCTGATAAAACTCAGTCGCGGCAGGGTCCATGCCCAGGAAAATATCTACTCCTGGTTTATAGCCTGCGGTCTCAATCGCGGCAACGATGACCTCAAGTGCCTCACGATTAGAACTAAGCGAGGGTGCGAAGCCACCTTCATCGCCGACATTCGTGTTTTGCTTGCGGTCATGCAGAACCTTTTTGAGTCCCTGATAGACCTCGGCACCCATACGCAGTCCTTCGCGAAACGAACTAGCACCAACGGGAAGGACCATATATTCTTGCATATCGGTTGAGTTATCGGCGTGCTTGCCACCATTCAAAATATTCATCATGGGAACGGGCAGAGTACGCGCCGAGACACCACCAAGATAACGATAGAGTGGCTGCCCTTGCGCATTCGCGGCGGCCTTTGCCACAGCAAGTGAGACACCAAGAATCGCATTCGCGCCATATTTGGCTTTGTTCGATGTGCCATCCTGAGAAATCATGACCTCATCAATGGTCGATTGATCGAGCGCATCAAGGCCAATAATAGAGTCGCTGATACTCTCATTGACGTTGTTGACCGCGTTGAGCACACCCTTGCCGCCGAAACGTTTCTTGTCGCCATCGCGTAGTTCTACCGCCTCGTGTGCCCCCGTTGACGCGCCTGATGGAACCGAGGCAACGCCAGTGGCACCTCCTATTAAGAGGACCTCGACCTGAACGGTAGGGTTGCCACGCGAGTCAAGAATTTCGTGTGCTGTGACAGCCTCAATAGTCGTCAGGTCGCTTGTATTATTTGGCATCTCGAATATTTCGCCTCCATAAATTTTTTCTGCTTGTAGTATAGCCTACTCTGCGAGGCTATTGTACATCGTACCATATAGTTGGGGCAAGGTATTTTGAGAGTAGAAGAGATGAGGTATGTGGCATGATAGGTGCAATGCACCTATCATGCCACATACCTCATCTACTCTGTTTCTTCCTCCTGTACCTTCTCCACGACCCGCCTTAACGTATCATAGGGTTGCGCACCGGACACGAGGTACTTATTCTCGAAGATAAGCGCAGGCACACCATTCAGACCGTACTCGTGGGCAAGCTCGACATCGGCTGACACCTCGGCATCAAATTGTGGGTCTTTTAGGGCTGTCTCGAATTGTTCAACGTTCAGCCCTACACTACCTGCGATTTCTTTCAAAACGTTCAGGTCTTCGATGCTTCGCGCCTCTTGCCAGTATGCGTTCATGACGGCTTTGTGGAAGGCTTCACCTTTGCCTTGCGATTCCGCATACTTGTCGGCGATAAGGGCGATACGGCTGTCTATGCCGAATGGACCAGAATGCACTTCAAGACCATATTGCTCACGTGCCATCTGTTCAAAACGTGGACGTGATGAGTTAATCTGGGCTAAATGTTGTGGTGAGATGGGAGGAGAACCAGCAGGACGTAGTTCAAACGAACGCCAGTGAATATCGA
>CAXTWV010000442.1:0-3559 GCA_964248005.1 uncultured Ktedonobacteraceae bacterium
AATTCATTGCGCCCAACGATGGGGGTGGTGGGGCAAGCGTCCCCATAACGCCTCTCATGGTAACGTGGACCCCTCCCCGGCCCATCTTTGGGCGCAATGAATTGCTGCCCCTACCGCCATTCCCGTTTTCGGTCGTCAAAGTTCATCAGACGCATCGTTATACAGCGAAAGAAATACTAGGAATGTCTATGCAATCATCTACAAACCATCCACACAAAAACGTGCTTACGACGCCCGATGCAATTCCAGAGAAACAGGGCAAAGTAACGAATGTGCAGAGTGTCGCTGACGAAAATACATATACACCACAAGACGTTCCTCCTGTTCAAGAAGTACAGCAGAGGAACGATTGGCGTGGGTGGTTTGAGGCATTCCGGCGTATCTTTCCTATTTATCTGGCAACACACATAGCGTTCTTTTTGCTCACCTATCTGGTCAATCTCTTCTTTTTAGGTGATTTCTCTAAACAAGCACTGAAAGTACATGATACGCTAGACTATTGGAACCACTGGGATACGGGGCAATTCATCTCGATAGCACAAGGTGGATATGACGGTGCATGGCGTACCGCTTTTTTTCCGTTGTATCCGATGCTCGAAGCAGTGCTTACCCCTATCTTGCACAAACCATATTATGCCGGTTTGTTTATCTCTAACCTTGCGACACTTGGTCTCTTTACCGTCCTCTATCGTCTTGTCTATGAAGATTTTGACGCTGAACAAGCAGGTCGTGCAGTGCTCTATCTCGCGGTGTTCCCAACGGCTTTCTTTCTCTCGGCGGCATACAACGAAGCACTCTTTCTCTTGCTTGCGGTGTCCAGTTTCTATTGTATACGGCGTGGAAACTGGTGGTTAGCAGGCGTGTGTGGCTTGCTCGCGAGCTTGACGCGTTCGGCTGGTATTTTCCTGCTCGTCCCCTTTTGCTATGAATATGTACGTCAACATGATTTTCAGCTAAGAAAAATACGTTTTGATGTTCTTGGTGGTGTACTCATTCCTACTGGCCTTGGACTTTTCGCGCTCTATTGCTACTATAAGTTTCATGATCTGCTAGCCTTTTCGCACGCGCAAACATTCTGGGATCGTCGCCTCACGCTACCATGGCAGGGCTTTATTGATGCATTCACCATCATCTCGAAACATAAAGTGCTAACATTTGATGCTATACACAATGTGATAGATGTGAGCGCAGGACTCTTTATGCTGGTGATCCTGGTCTTTTGCTTTGTCGGCCCCTGGAAATTCAGCCGTGACCGTCTAGTCTACGGACTCTATGGGGTCGTCTTCTATCTGTTCCTTATACTTTTTCCATCGGCGAGCGAGTTTCCCTTTCAGTCGCTCGCACGCCTTGTGATAGAGTTATTTCCGGCCTTTATTGTGCTTGCCGCAATAGGCAAACGACCTAACTTCAACCTGTACTACCTGACCATCTCCGTCAGCCTGTTAGCGTTTATGCTCCTCCAATTCCTCACAGGACGCTGGATTGTGTAGGAAGGTATGTCACAGAGTATGTGCTACAATACTTGTAGTGGATAGCAACGTATAATATGAGTATAAAAGGAGTATCCTGCGGCTGAAACACGCCCGTGGCCCGGAAAGGACAGCGAGCAGAGCTATGATATCTGGTAATGATGAAAACTTTGGCATGCGAGAAAAAGGATACAGAGGACGCTGGTTCACTCCTATACGCTGTTCTATTTGCACGAGTTCGATCTGGTTCACCCCCATCTCACTCAAGGAACCGATTGAAGCACCAGAACCGCATCACGAATGGATTCTTTGCAAATCGTGTCACAAGGCATTGCTTATGGAAGTGCGCCGTTCCTCTCTCAGTCTGCCAGTGCGCTTACGCGTCGCTGTAGGTCTTGTGGCTGCTGAACGTTACCCCCATGCTACCGTGAGTACGCGTGGGCGCGAACAAAATGAATTCCAAAGAGAGTTCACCTGGGTTATACGGTTGATGATTCTATTTGCTCTTTTGCACTTGGTTATATTCGTTATTGTGTTCGCAATTCCAAAATGAACTATTATATCTCACTTCCAATTTGACGTTCACTCGGTCTCATACGTTTCTTCCCAAAGAACGTGAGCAGAAGACTAGGGGCGAGCACGAGGCAAAACGCTCCAAACACAAAAGAGGTGGAAAGACTCACGTTGGTCTGTAACCATCCCGCGATACTTGGGCCGATGCTGAAACCGATACTCCATGTAGTTGAATAGAAACCGCTTAACCGTCCCCGATAGCGGTCGGAGACATTTTCCATCGCGAATGCCATATAGATTGGCTCAATCAGAGTGCGCATAAACGAACGCGTATACTCACCTGCAATCGCAAGCGGCAATGTCGGGGCAAAGCCGATCAAGATCATGAGAGGCGCACTAAGATATTGCACAATCGTGATGATACGAAGTTTGCTCCAACGATGTACAAAAAGTGGTGCGGTAAGCGAGAACAAACCGCCAGCGAGACCACTAAAAGTAAAAATAACTCCTAGCGGACCGGGCAACAGACGAAAACGTAAGACAAAGTAGAGTTGGATGAGTCCTACAACCGCCCCCTCACCCATCGTGAAGATCAGGTCAGGTAACAGCAGTTTGACAAAAAGCAAGACAGGCAGACGCTCTTGCACAACTGCTTTGGATTGCCCACCTTGTGTTTCTGTTGCTATGGTTGTTTGTAGCTTTTGACGCTTTGTTTCGCGTAAGAACCAGAGTGGAAGCCCAAAGACAGTGGTAAAAAGCGCAGCTGCCAGCACACCCCAACGTAGCGGTACAACACTTGCCGCGGAAACATGGAGCAAGCCCGCTACGAATTCAGGTATGGCTCCTCCAAGTAGATTGCCAAGTGCCCCGATGCCAAGCAGTAAAAAACTGTTAAAAGCCAGGACACCGACACGCTGCTGCTCCGTCGTGTTCTCTATCAAAAGAGGAATGTTTGTCACCCAATATGCAGTCGCGGCTACACCTTGCAGGAAGCTAAACAGCAAGAGAAGAGGTGCGGTCGTGACTAGCCCAATGCACGCAAGAAATAGTGGTGTCAGGACTGCGGACACAAGCAGCACGGGTTTACGTCCAATACGGTCAGCTAGCAAACCTGTTGGTACAGCACCGACAAGTGCGCCGATAGCACTCGCGGCGTTGAGGACGCCAATGAAGTCGGGACGATAGCCAAGGCTATGAGCATAGTAGTTGATATTTAGGAGTGCTATCGTAAGTTGGAAGCCTTTGCCCAACGTAAAAAGGTACAGGATGTAGACGTTACGCGGCAGACTTCTTAATGACGAACGCACAAACCCAGATCGAACAAGCATGGTTGACGGTAACGGTGTAGTAATCTTAGGAACATTTGGCACCGAGGGCATAAAGAACTCCTAGCATGTTTAAAGAGATAGACATAGCGTACCATAGTCGCTTCCTCAGAAGCAACGGACAAAAGAACAGGCTTGTGTATACGGTTACACAATGCGAAACGTACTAAAAATGATAAGAAAAATTAGGGGATATTCTTCCGAGACCGAAGAATGAGCATCAAAATGGTAAAAGGTTATCTATCATTTGTT
>CAXTWV010000443.1:0-1279 GCA_964248005.1 uncultured Ktedonobacteraceae bacterium
AATGAGTCAGCTAGTGTTCTAAGTACACTTCCTCACTATCAATCGTAGCACAGGTAGGGTAGGGGTGTCAACGTGTAAACAATCCTCAACCATTCATCTTATTTCATAACCAAGCAGACAGAGAAATCCTACTGCTACCTCCACAAAATTGTTCTACATTTACTCTCAGTGAAGAGATACACACCTTCACGCATTCTGGTGAACGAACATCCGTGTGAGGACAATATATCGCGTCCTTTCGACGGATCGGTTGCCGACAAGGACGCGATATATCGGTCCCGACACGGATACACCGTCTTGTTAGGAGATGTTGTATGCGTCGATTTTTTGCTCAACGGAAGCATGCGCTGTTGCTCTTGTTAGGAGCTATTCTGCTGTGTGCTGCTTCTCAGGTCTGTGTTTTTACGGGCTATACACATTTTGTGCGACTCTCACAACGCACTACTGCCAGTATAGCGATACATACAACGCCTTCTCCTATTGCCACAGCTGCGACGAATCAACAACCAACTTTCTATGAGAAGGGGTATCACAAGAGCGTCCCTTCTCTATCAGGAACAGCATCAACGACACCCTCTACAACAATTCACGTTCCTACATTCGAGGCTGGTGTTGCCTATCCACAATGGACACCGAGCGGCTATGGCAAGAGCGATACGCGCTGGACACAGGATTTGCAAGATATCACGAACCAGACACATGCCTACTGGATAGAGATGCCGCTTCTGTTCTATCAATCGTCACTTTCGGCGACGACGGTCACAACGGGTGGAAGTACACCAACGGTCGCCTCGTTTGTCGAAGGCATACAGGTAGCACACGCGCAGGGCTATCGCGTTTTTGTAACACCGCTTCTGACCGTGAGTAGCGGCTCAATGGCTTGGGCAGGTGCTATCTCCTTCTCGACACAACAGGACGAGCAGAAGTGGTTCACAAGTTACTGGCAGGCCCTCAAGCCATATGTGATAGCGGCTCAACAAAATGGAGTCGAGCAACTCGCTATTGGGACAGAGGAAGAATGGTTGCAGCAATTCGCACCAGATACGTTATGGAATGCTTTAATCCTGAATGTTCGCAGTGTCTTTTCGGGTGCGCTCACCTACGACATGAACTGGACCGCGCTCCAAAAGACGCCGCCGTCATGGATGCATAATAGCAATCTTACCGCCATCGGCGTGTCGGCATACCTCTCACTCACAGATACGAGGGAACGTGTTGATCCACAACGGATGGTCACGCTCTGGAAAAATATTGTCGGAAACGCGCTTGACACATTTGC
>CAXTWV010000443.1:1379-3539 GCA_964248005.1 uncultured Ktedonobacteraceae bacterium
CTGCACCGTTGGTACGGTGCATTGACCTAAATCAAACACAGAAAGTCGGTAGGGGCAGCAATTCATTGCGCCCAAAGATGGGGGTGGTGGGGTAAACGTCCCCAATACGTCTCTCGTGGCAACGTGACCCCCTCCCGACCCATCGTTGGGCGCAATGAATTGCTGCCCCTACCGCTCAACGTTCATCATCAAAAAATGCATACCTATACAAAAGAAAGCAACATTCATGACGATACAGTTTGACGAACCTACCTTATCAGATATGCCAACACCTGATACAGGAACGAGGGCTTTTCCAAAAATAAAGCCTATTCAACTTCCTACAAGTGGGAGTGGAAAACTCCAGCCAACAACGGGACCTATCCTAAATTGGCACAAAACAGGGCTAGACAATGTAGCACCAGAGTTACGAGAGCAGGTACAGCAGTATCGGCACTGGCTTGCACATCAATCTACATTGACAGACGATGCACGAGAGCGAGCAGAGTATGCACTGAATGCCAGTCGCGTAGTAGAGGTGAACGGAAAAGAGGTCGCGACGTTTGCTCCCTTTCGGCCTGAATTGTCCGCGCTACAGACATTTACAATGCCACAACTAGTGACAATCTGTGCTCTTATTCTAGCTTGGACGGTGGGAGTTGCCTACTTCCAGTTGGCGATGTTGACGGCGACGATTGCGGCAATCACAATGGTATATACCTTCAATCTGGTCCTCAATAGCATTATGGCGGTCAAGTCGTTTCAGCATTCACCAGAAGAGCAGATTGATGACGCGGTGGTCCACGCATTGCGGGATGCAGAGTGGCCTAGCTATACTATTCTCTGCCCTCTTTATAAGGAAGCGGCGGTGGTACCACAATTCGTGAAGGCGATGCAGGCATTGGATTATCCAGCCGACAAATTGCAGATATTGTTTTTGACCGAGGTTGACGACGTAGAGACGCGTAACGCTATTCGCGCGTTAGCTTTACCATCACACTTTGAAATTCTTACGGTACCCGAAGGCAAACCACGCACAAAACCGCGTGCCTGCAACTATGGTTTGATTCAGGCGACCGGCTCGTATGTGGTCATCTTTGACGCGGAAGACGTGCCTGATACTCTGCAACTGAAAAAGACGATCTTGACCTTCGCCAATCATGGGCCTGATGTCGCATGTGTACAGGCAAAACTCAATTTCTATAACATTTCACAAAATCTGCTCACACGCTGGTTTACCGCTGAATATTCGTTGTGGTTCGATCTGGTCTTACCGGGATTACAACAAGTTGGTTTCTCGATACCATTAGGTGGCACATCGAACCATTTTCGCACAAAAGCCTTACGTGCTCTTGGTGGTTGGGATGCTTATAACGTCACAGAGGATTGTGATCTTGGCTTGCGTCTGACACGCTATCGCTTCAAAACGGTTGTCCTCAACTCAACAACGTATGAAGAGGCCAATTCGCAAGTCAAGAACTGGTTGCGTCAGCGATCACGCTGGATCAAAGGTTATATGCAAACATACCTTGTCCACATGCGCAATCCGCTTCGCTACTTTCAAGAAGGACGACAGAACGACCTGTTCTCTTTCCATGCTGTTGTGGCAAGTGGAGTAGGAGTCCTGTTCCTCAACCCATTGATGTGGTTGCTTTTAGCCATCTATATTGCCTTTGGCCCATTAGTCACACCGATCTATCACGTTCTGTTTCCGGCACCCGTTCTTTATACTGGTGCGATGTGTCTCATCTTCGGCAATTTCTTCTACATGTACCTGTACCTGCTCGCCTGTTTGAGACGCAAGCAGTATACTCTGATGCTGTGGGCATTGCTCATCCCAATCTACTGGGCCATGATTAGTGTCGCGGGCTTCATCGCCCTGTTTGAATTGCTGGTCAAACCCCACTACTGGCAAAAGACGGTTCACGGCCTTCATCTACAAGGCAAGCAGACGGTACAACCAATGACATTACAAATACAGCAGGAAGAGGAGACCATAGCACAAGCAGTCACACCAACGACTATCAGCACTATCGCTGACATTCCATCAGTGGCCCATGCGCTCAAGGCATTGACGACGCTCCCAATGCCAGCAATTTCGGTCAAGCAGCAGCAGGCACGAAGCAAGGCGAAACGTTCAAGAGTGCGCGATCTATGGTTCGTTGCTACACTCATCACTGC
>CAXTWV010000444.1:0-2349 GCA_964248005.1 uncultured Ktedonobacteraceae bacterium
CATGTTTCATGGAGATGCTGTAGGGGCTATAATTCATTACGCCCTTTTCACATTATATAGTGCGAAAAGGGCGTAATGAATTATAGCCCCTACATTCGCCTTTTCTTAATAAACTATTGTTGTAATTTCAAATGCCCTACATCGTTCAGTGTAAAAATGACGCGATGGCTACCGTTGACGTGTAGCATTGTAATCGACGTATTAGCACATGGAAAAAAGAAGTCGCGTTCCAGCCCGATTGCCTCGGATGCATAAGCGTTGATCGTGCCACCATGCGCGAAGACAAGGACACGCTCACCAACATGCTTGCTGGCTATCTCGTCTATGCTTGTAACGACCCGTTGACGAAACGCTTTTGACGGTTCGCTATCGGGAATACTATCCCAATGACCATCCGCACCCGCTTTTAGCACAATCGCGACCTGACGTTCCTGCAACGCTTTACTAAGCGCACTGAGGTCGTCTCCCTCTTTGACTGTTGGAAGTGGCGAGACATTGCCAAGCCGTACCTCTTTGATGCCTTCCACAATGGTAAGCGGCAACTTGAGGTATTCAAGCAGTGGAGCGGCTGTCTGCTGACAACGTAATAATGGACTACTATAAGCCGCATCGAAATGGATATCCTTCAATCGTTCGGCAAGTGCTCTTGCCTGTTCGCGTCCTGTTTTGCTCAACGGAAGATTATCATAGACGCCACTTGGAATAATCTCGTCAGCGTCTGGTAGTGCATCACCATGTCGAATAAGAAATAACTCTGCCGCATTTGCGCGTCGTAACAAAAATGGGTCGTTTGTATTCATGTAGTACGTCCTATCCTATTTTATAGGTGGAACATGGCAATCCCTGGTTTCAACAAACGCGAAACCAGGGATTGCCATGTGCTACCATTTACCTACTCTTATGAATTTAATTGCTTGATGACTGAGCGTGCCAGAGAACGTTTATGCACCTCGTCAGGACCATCGACAATATGCATGGTACGTCCATGCGCCCACATGGAGGCGAGTGGAAAGTCGTCGCTGACTCCAGCACCACCAAAGGCTTGTATAGCGCGGTTCACAACGTTTGTATGCATTTCAGGAACGGCAATCTTAATCATCGCAATCTCATTTTGTGCCGCTTTTTTCCCAAGTGTGTCGATCATCCATGCAGTCTTGAGCGTTAACAAACGCGCTTGATCTATTTCGATACGTGAAAGCGCGATCCAATCCTGTACGATACCTTGCTCGGAAAGCGGTTTACCAAATGCGACACGCGAGGCGACACGTTGACACATTAATTCGAGAGCACGTTCAGCCGTTCCTATAGAGCGCATACAGTGATGAATGCGTCCTGGTCCCAGACGTGCCTGTGCGATGGCAAAGCCACTGCCCTCTTCGCCAAGCAGGTTACTCACGGGAACGCGTACATTCTCGAACGTGACCTCACAATGGCTTTCGTTATCGACATAACCCATCACTTTAATATTGCGTACAACCGTTACCCCAGGAGTGTTCTTCGGGACAAGCACCATACTTTGCTGTTTATGTCTATCAGGAGTATTTGGGTCTGTCTTGCCCATCACGATAAGAATCTTACAACGTTCACGCCCAGCACCAGAGGACCACCACTTGCGCCCATTGAGCACATAGTCGTTGCCATCGCGTGTAATCGAAAGCTGAATATTCGTAGCATCTGAACTTGCCACATCGGGTTCTGTCATTGAAAAGGCTGACCGAATTTCGCCATCGAGTAGTGGTTGAAGCCAACGTTGCTTCTGCTCTTCCGTGCCAAACTGCGCCAGTATCTCCATATTACCTGTATCGGGAGCGGCGCAGTTGAATACCTCGGATGCCCAGCCAATGCGCCCCATGATCTCCGCGAGTGGTGCGTATTCCAGGTTTGTCAGACCCGCCCCATGCTCATTATCTGGCAGGAAGAGATTCCATAAGCCTTCTGCCCGTGCTTTTGCCTTTAGCTCATCGACAATTTCAGCATGGTGATGTGGATTGCCAGATTTTTCAATTTGTTCGCGGTACGTAGACTCGTTTGGATAAATATACTCATCCATAAACGCACTAACACGTTTGCGTAAATCGTTGACCTTCTCAGAATAAGCAAAATCCATGTGTTCATGCTCCTTCGTTGGTGCTAGTCATTATCTTCTTTTGACTATACCACATCTTCCCTACTACAATCTCATACAAAAACGTGGTAGACACCCAACAGGCGCAACCAAGAGCGTGTATAACACCGTTTTTTCCTTTTTACGTGTAGAACTGGTCTCCACTGTCGGCATCCCAGACCTGCACCGTCTTGTCGCCCCCGCCCGAAGCGATATACTTGCTATTGGGCGACCAGCTCACAGAC
>CAXTWV010000444.1:2359-3536 GCA_964248005.1 uncultured Ktedonobacteraceae bacterium
AAAAAAATAAAAAAAAAAACGGTGTAACACACGCTCTTGGCTACGCCTGTTGGGTGTCTACCACGTTTTTGTATACAACGCTTATTGATAATTTCCTGGATAGTTGTTTGGCGGTGGTGGGTTCTGTGTTGGAGGCGTCCCTTGGTAGGGGTTCTGTGGATAGAGTGTATCTTGCTGATATGGTCCTTGTGGGGGCATCTGCTGATATGGCCCTTGCTGATAAGGGTTTTGTGTGGGTGGCATTCCTTGATACAATGCTTCTTGATATGGTTGCACTTGCGGAGCACGACGCCTGCCAACTACACCACCAATCGCACCCATGCCTGCACCATAGCCAATCGCAAGCCCTAAACCTAGCAAGGCACCACCGATGCCCGTGCTAATGATAAATGAGTTCGTATAAAGATGTCGTAATGACGCAGTAGTAACAACACTCAATGTGCGTGTTCTCGTGACATCAACAAACACCACTATCATAATAATAGAGACAACTGCACCAATAAGACCGCCGAACAAGCCTGTAAACAAACCCGCTATCGCGCCAGTTCCAGTTTTACCTGTTATCGCCGATGCGCGATATCCCGCAACAGCGTAAAGAAAAAGCTCGATAACAAAAGTGGCGATACCCAGGATAAGCGAGAGTGTCGGGATATACACAATATAAGCAACGAGTAGATAGATGATGAGAATGACGCCCACAATGACACCGAACAAGATGCCTTGATTGAGTGAGGGACGACCCTTCACTGGAGTGCTTTGCATATTCTTTCCTTTACATAGTAGACAGGTAGTAGTGTTCCTCTTGGTA
Source organism: uncultured Ktedonobacteraceae bacterium (assembly GCA_964248005.1). GTDB lineage: Bacteria > Chloroflexota > Ktedonobacteria > Ktedonobacterales > Ktedonobacteraceae > JBBQVS01. Next base: position 3,168 of record CAXTWV010000444.1, read on the forward strand.
CACGTCAGATACAATACTTGAGTTTCATCATCGACTCACTACTCCTTAGAACGTAGAGAAGTACGTAAGATAAAACGTCACAATCTCGTGAAAAGAGTCGATAGAAATTAGAGAGATATGTGGAATAACAGTCCCCATACTTCTGTTATCTCCTATGATTAGCAATGAACAAATACGAGTGCTAAATAACGTACAAGTTTCGTCCATTCAGGGAATAACTTCCCTCACCTGGACGTTATAATAAGTGAATTAGCAATCACCAATGAAGAGTGCTAGACAAATAAAATGCGGTATGCTATACTTTAGCAGTCACTTGGTTCGTTTGCTAAAACGGATGTATGACATCCATTCCTATAGATTGAGGAGCAT
>CAXTWV010000445.1:0-1476 GCA_964248005.1 uncultured Ktedonobacteraceae bacterium
GTAGTGCGCCATGGTTTGGCGCGGAAGAAAGAGCGTTAGTAGCGAAATTGGCGGGGGTGTAAATTAGCAGATGAGGGGCAAAAGAAACTCTTCAACATCATGTTTTTCCAATAAGATGTCTGTAGGGGTCTCATTCATTACACTCTGTGGGCAGCTGACCACGTTGAAGGAATGTTAAAACGTTCCATACATCCTATCAACATTGTGAGAATGCCTACAGGGTGTAATGAATGAGACCCCGTTTCTTCCTGTTGACAACAAGAGAACAAAGTAGGTATACTACGATAGTTGGCTAGCCAACAAAAAAGAAAACCACAATCTAGGAGGACGAACGATGGAAACATGGCCTGAGTTACCCTATGAGGAGTGGAAGGATACCCGCGATACACTACACCTGTGGACACAAGTTGTGGGGAAGGTCAAGCTAGTGCTTTGTCCCTTTCTTAATCAATGGTGGGAGATTTCCTTTCACCTGACAGCACGTGGACTGAATACAGGTCCTATACCCTGGCAAGGAGAGAGTTTTGAAATCGACTTCGACTTCATTGACCATCGTCTCTCCATTCGTGTGAGTGATGGACGCGTCAAGCAGATAACGCTTGAGCCGCGCACCGTCGCCGATTTCTATCATCTGTTCATGCACGCGCTTACATCCCTTGGGATTGAAGCAGGAATTTCGACCATGCCAGCAGAGATGCAAAACGGCATTCCATTCGAGCAGGACACCACTCATGCCTCCTACGATAAAGATTTTGTTCATCGTTGGTGGCGTGCCATGCTAGCAACCGGGCGCATCATGGAGCAGTTTAGAACACCGTTTCATGGCAAGAGTAGTCCTGTACAATTCTTCTGGGGCGGCTTTGATTTAGACGCGACACGCTTCAATGGCAAGCCAGCTACTCCACCATCATATGGGGGACGCATCATGAAGTTTGGGGAGAATGAGGAAAACTTCGCGATTGGTTTCTGGCCTGGTACCGATCAGTTTCCTCACGCCGCCTTTTACGCCTATATGTCACCTGCACCCAACAAGATCGAGGAAGCTCATATTCAGCCGGATATAGCTCACTTCGATACGACATTGAGCGAGTTTGTTCTCTTATATGACGATGTGCGACATGCATCAAGTCCTGAAGAGACACTCAGCACTTTTTTTCAAAGTACATATGAGGCGTGTGCGCTCCTGGCGGGGTGGGATCGTGCGACGCTCGAAGGAAATGTACCCAACCTGACGAAGGTGAAATAGTAGGAAAGGAACACATCTATGTCTGATGCAGTACAACCAATTGTCGAGCATACGGGTGAGGGTCATGTACTCCAGTTTAGTCCAAGCGAGAAGCTTATCTGGAAAGCTACAGCAGCTACAACCGGTGGCGTCATGGATCAGTTCGAGTTGATAGCTTTGCCAGACCATTTTGGGGCACCAGAGCATGTACATCACGCCGTTGATGAATTTTTCTATGTGTTGGAGGGTGC
>CAXTWV010000445.1:1576-3512 GCA_964248005.1 uncultured Ktedonobacteraceae bacterium
TGCATAAAGCGTTGTCGCAAGCCAAGCGGATAACGTATACTAATGCATTATTGGTAATAAAGAGAAGGACAGAGATAATGGTTTCCATTCAAGAGACGACAGGCTTTCACTTGGCATTGGTCTGTCGTTCTCGCCGTAACCTGATTGCTACTGCTGTTGAGCCGTTCGGATTGTATGTAGGCCAGGACCTCATTATGGTACAACTGTGGAATGAGGAAGGACTTACCCAATCACATCTTGCAGAACGCGTAGGCATAGAGGTTTCTACAATGACGAAGGCACTGCAACGCTTGGAACGATACGGATTTGTCGAGCGTCGTCAAGACACTCAGGACACACGCATCTGGCGCGTATTTTTGACCGAGCAAGGACGCGCCTTATGTCCTATTGTGACAGAAAAATGGAATCAAGCGGAGCAACGTACATTCGCGGACTTTACTGCTGACGAACAGGCACTCCTCGTCAGCTTTCTGCAACGCATTGAGAAAAATCTTGCCTGATACTTTTATAAACTAAGGAGCAAGCGCATGGATACACAAAAAGACGAACAGAAACCACTGGAATTATCGTCACAATTGGTCTCAATCATCACCACAGAACACTACAACCTACAAACGGGCCGCTCCATGACCATTTCGGAGACGACTGGTCGTGCGAGCTTATTTCTCTCAACCGTATCGAGTACACTCGTCGCACTCGCCTTTGTGGGACAAATCGCCCATCTAGGGGTTGCATTTTTTGTATTCAGCCTCGTCCTGTTCCCCTCGCTCTTATTTCTCGGTCTGGTGACATTTGAGCGCGTCTTGCAATCCAGCATCGAGGACACCATCTATGCGCGTGGCATCAATCGGCTCCGCCACCTCTACCTGGAATACGCACCACAGATGGAGCCGTATTTCATACTTTCGCGCTATGACGATAACGTCGGCATCATGACAAACATGGGTGTGCATGGTAGTTGGTGGCAAACATTTCTCTCGATGCCTGGGATGATCGAAGTTATCAACAGTATTCTCACAGGTGCCTTCGTGGGTCTGGTACTATACGCAATCTTGCTCGGTACATCTGGTGCTTTCTCAGAGACTCCTTTTGCTGTGCTCATTTGTGCATTAGGTGGAATTGCGGGCTTTCTGATAAGTGTCGTGTTACATCAGAGATATCAGCTTATCCAATGGCAGCGTGCCGATAAGCATCTCGCGGTACGCTTCCCAAGTCCTATCACTCCAACGAAAGCATAGGAGTTCCTCTATGGATGAGAAAGAAACTGGACGAGTGGAAGCATTTAGCGATGGTGTCTTTGCCGTCGCAATTACGCTGCTTGTCTTGAATATTCAACCACCACCTATTACTAATACCGATGCTTTTTTAGACGTTAACCTTCGTGGTTACATTGTAAAACAATGGCCCGCGCTTCTCGCTTTTGTAACCAGCTTTGCCACAATAGGAATAATGTGGACGAATCATCATAAAGTGTTCAATCGTGTCAAATATGTAGATAATACCCTGCTCTTACTCAACCTGTTGCTCTTGCTTGTGATTGTCTTCATTCCCTACCCTACGGCATTATTGGCAGAGCAGTACAAGGTTCATCCAGATGAAAATTTTGCGGCAATTCTTTATACTGGTACAAACGGAGTCTTGGCAATCTGCTTTAATTTACTCTGGTTTTATGCCGCACACCATAGTCGGCTCTTACGAGAAGACGCAGATCCAGACGATACGAGGGCTATCAGCCGACAATATATCTTTGGTCCTTTCGTGAGCCTCCTGATCTTCATTCTGGCCTGGATCAATGTACCCATAAGCATCCTGCTCAATCTGCTCCTCGCACTATTTTTTGCTATCGCAGGTCGCTCGCCACAGCTAAGCAAAGCCAAGAAACCGTCGAAGGAGTCTATAAAGGCTGAAGATGCAGTTTGAGACTGGAATAGTATAT
>CAXTWV010000446.1:0-3510 GCA_964248005.1 uncultured Ktedonobacteraceae bacterium
GTAGGGACCGATTTATCACGTCCTTTTGCCATATCAACTGCCAACGAGGACGTGATAAATCGGTCCCTACTAGTCACGCCTTGTCATATCGTGTACAATACGAGGCGTGCGTATTGTACTGTCGGGAGGAGCCTTTGCTATGTCTTCATGGCGTGTGTACTTGTTACGAATGGTCGTTGCGTTTTTCTGTGCTAGTGTTCTTTCTCCTGTGCTCTTCATGTCTCATGTATCTGCCTCTACCGATCCAATCACCATCACCTCTCAAACAGCAACCGAAACCTTTCCGAAGGGGATAGATTTTCAGGTCAGCGTTCAGGACAGTGCGGCAATGATTTCAGATGCTACGTTGATACTATCCTCTAGCAAACCGCGTTACGTACAGGTAGAACGAACTGTTCCTGTAAGCACTCCTCAGCAAACACTGACACTTCACTGGCATGAAGACACAACGAGTGCCGATGCATTTATTTATCCGGGTACAATCATTCACTATAAATGGCAGTTGCATGACAATGCCAATAACTGGTACACGCAACAGGATCAACAAACCCTTACCGTTATTGACAACCGCTTCGACTGGCAACACCTCACGCAAGGACTGGTGCAGGTCAATTGGTATGGGCAATCTATCGGTTTTGGTCAGACAGTACTCAGTCAAGCACTGAATAATGTGAGGCGTATCAGCGGCAATCTTGGTGGGGCGTTGCTTCATCCTGTGAACCTATGGGTCTATCAAACGCCCGAAGATTTTCGTGGGTCATTGCCACCGGGCGTACATGAATGGGTTGGAGGTATCGCATTCCCTCCACTGGATGAAGCATCAATTGTTGTCGATAACCCGAATGCAGATACGCTCATTCGAGATATGCCTCATGAGTTAACCCATCTCGTCTTCCATCAATTAATCGCACAAGGCATCCTTGCCCCACTTTGGTTTGACGAAGGCATGGCGGTGTATAATCAGACCTATCAAGAGCCAGACATGCTACAGACCTTTAAGCACGCACTGGCAACACATACGCTCCTGCGTCTGAACGCAATCTCGTATACGTTTCCTGCCGACGCTGATGCAGCCTATCTCGCGTATGCGCAAAGCTGGAAGCTTATTAGCTACATGTACACGACCTTTGGTCAGACAAAGATGGCAAAGCTTATCACATTGATGAATGGAGCAACAACCGAGTTCAACGAAGACCTGAAACAGGCTTTGGGTGAAGACCAAATCCATCTCGAAAATTCATGGCGTGTGCAACTCAATCAACCCTCGGTGCTGACACCCGCGGATATGGCCCAGTCAACACCACAAGCATCAAACGCTCCCTTACCACATCCTGTAGGAGGGAGTGATGCCGTAACACCATTACTCCTTTTCGCGGGTATTCTGCTTATTCTCTTGCCCATTACAGGTCTCTCCGGCTTCTTTGTCTTGCAGCGACGTAGACAGCGCAGAGACCTCTTGGCACAACAGGCTCAGCAAGTTATCGCCCCAACATTTCCACCTTATGGATACAGGCAGCCATATCAACAGTATCCTCAGCTACAACAACAAACACATCCCATAATGCCCTTTGAGTCCTACGGTAGCGGAACGATGCTCCCAAACCCATATAGCAATACCACACAGCCATATACTGACCCCGAACACTATACACAGCAACAATCCCCTTCCCAATCCATGCAACAGAGACAAGAATATCCGAGCCAGCAGCCCCCGAAGCAGGCTCCACAAGAATAGGCATGAATACATGAATAGGAATATACAGAGCAATGTCGTGTTTGACCTCCCAACTCCCTACTATCCATCGGAGGCATTGACGTTAGACGAACTCGCGCATTGGGTCGCGTTCAGCCGTTTCCCTGGCGTTGGGCCTATGCGCTTCAAGCTCCTGCTCGACTTCTTTGAAAATGATGTCGCGGCGGCCTGGAAAGCCGATAGCAAGCATCTAGCAGAGGCTGGACTTGATACAAAAACCATTGACAAGCTGATCGCGCATCGTAGCACAGTCACGCCACAGCATGAACTAGAGGTGTTGGAGAAAAAACGTATTCAGGTCATGACGTGGAAGGATGCGAACTATCCACCTCTACTTAGAAAAATCGAATATGCACCGCCTGTCCTTTATATCTATGGCACATTTACTGAGGATGATCGACGCTTCACACTCGGCATCGTCGGTACACGCAAAATGAGCGCATATGGGCGTCAAGTGACCGAACGCTTTAGCACCGAACTCGCACAAGGCAAAATAACCATCGTGAGCGGCCTCGCGCTTGGTGTCGATACCGTTGCACACACAGCCGCTCTTGATGCAGGTGGACGTACACTTGCAATCTTAGCAAGCGGCTTAGATACTATTTACCCGCCCGCGAACTACAATCTCGCCAAACGGATCGTCGAGTCGGGGCAAGGGGCACTCATCTCTACGTTTCCACTTGGAGTACGGCCCGATGCCAGCAATTTCCCTGCACGTAACCATATTATCTCAGCCCTTTCGCTCGGTGTACTCGTCACCGAGGCTCCGCCAAAATCTGGCGCACTCATTACCGCCAGTTCCGCCCTCAATCAGGGGCGCGAGGTCTTCGCGGTACCAGGAGGAATCTTCTCTCCTGCAAGTGCTGGGGTAAACAAACTGATTCAGGATGGAGCACATCCGGTAACAAGTACACGTGATATCCTGGAGTGCCTCAACATTCATGTGATTCCTCAAAATGAGGAGACGCGTACACAACTGAAAACAATCGCACCGGATAGTCCAGAAGAACATGCCTTACTCAAATACCTCAGCTTAGAAGCGTGTCACATCGACGAACTGACGAGAAAAAGTGAGTTGGAAGCAAATACCGTAGCAGCGACACTAGTAATGATGGAGCTAAAAGGCATGGTGAAACATATGGGCAGTATGCACTATGTGCTAGCGCGATAAGAGAGGACGGCATACACGCGTGGACACTGAAAAATATCATACACTCCTACCTTTATTCGACGAGTTGCTGGGCGAAAGTGTCGTGATACGCCCCTATCGTGAGAGTGATGCACAGGCACTTGTGGAAGCCGTGAGCGAATCACGTGAGCACATTCGTCCATGGCTAGGTTTTGCCGATGCCCATCAAACAGTCGAGGAAAGCCGCGACTGGATTATTCAGCAGCAGGCAAAATTTTTGCTCCGTGAGGACATGACATTGGGCCTGTGGGACAAGGCAAGTAACAAGATGCTCGGCGGTATGGGGCTTCACCCGCGCAACTGGAAAGCCCGCTATTTTGAGATTGGCTACTGGCTCCGTGTTTCCGCCACAGGACATGGCTATGTGACTGAAGCCGTAAAGCTGCTTACCGAATATCTCTTTACGCATCTCGCCGCCAACCGCGTCGAAATTCGTTGTGATATAAAGAACACACAGAGTGCCGCCGTCGCACAACGTCTTGGCTTCATACAAGAGGGACACTTGCGCAATCAGGGAGTTGATACATCTGGGAACTTACGCGATTTGCTTGTCTTTGCGTTGATTCCT
>CAXTWV010000447.1:0-1638 GCA_964248005.1 uncultured Ktedonobacteraceae bacterium
GGGGTCTAATGAATTAGACCCCTACAGTTTTCGATACCGTTTGTTATACGCGGGGACCATGCTCGAAGAAGATTACATCCTTCGGGTCATGACGGCTTCCCTCGGAAGGAACTTCATCGGGATAGCCGACGGGGAAGATGCTATAGCTTTTCCAAGTTTCCGGGACATTGAGGAAGTTCCGTAATTCCGGTTCCATTTGCAGGTTCATATGCTGGTTCGAGGTGGCTAATCCGGCAGCAGCAATAGCGTTCCAGACATTTGCTTGCACGATTCCCAGTGCCTGGGCCGCGAAACTCTTCACTATCTCTACAGGCATACCAGAGGCAAGTTGTTTATCCGCGACAGTTGTATCCTCGAAAAACACAATGCTGAAGACACCTGCGCGATATCCAGGGAGGCGGTTCAATGCACGTTGCAACTGTTCACCTTGGAGTTTTTGCTTCAAGGTGGCTTCGATGAAGTCCCAGAACTCTTGGTTGCGCTCTTTGAGTACGACCAGACGTGTAGGCTGGCTATTCGCGGAGGAAGGCGACCAACGAGCGGCTTCAAGGATATGCAGAATCGTCTCGTCACTTACTGGTCCAGAGGCGAGTTTGCGGATAGAACGTCGCTTCAAAACGTTGTCGATATGGGCTTGGAGTCCTGTATGGTTAAGTTGTAATGTTTCGTTCGATATCGTCATGGTTTACTTGTTTCTCTCCAATATGATGTTCTTTTAATTTTCTTAATAGGAAGTTACTTCCTTTACATAGTCTATCATAACTATCATACATTTGTAAAGTTACTTATTAATAGTTAGCGAAAATGGGGAGAGTTGACGTTTTTATCTAGCTTGTCTATACTGCTCTCATGGACCTATATAGTTTTGATGAAATAATTTGGATATGTCGATTGTAGGGACCGATTCATCGCGTCCTCGTCGGCAATCGAGACGCCAAGAGGACGCGATGAATCGGTCCCTACGATGGGTCCACATGAAGCCATGAAAGCAAACGCTCTATGAAGAACCTTGATGATATGCCACTTACTCCGAAGAAACGGATACGTATTTCTCCTCGTTTTGTTGTGAGCATCCTTGTCTTGCTACTAGCACTTATTGTTGTCGTATCGTTAGGAATATTTTCTACACAAGGTCACAATGTAGCGTTATCGGCAACGCGCAACACGTCGTCACAAGACGGCATCACACCAACCGTGCAGGCAACACCAGCCATCGGTGCCGTAAAAGTGAAAGTGACACTGGACGAGTATAAAATCACTTCATCGGTCACGAACTTTAAGGTAGGAATGATGTACTATTTCGTTGTGACAAATATTGGGGATACGTTGCACGAGTTTTTTATTATGCCTGATAAACCTAATGGCTCGAACTATTTAGTGAATGGTGAGTACGAAGGCAATGCGGTGCAAGGGCAAGAGATCGAGCCTGGGAAAACGCTGACGGTCAATTATGTCTTTAAAGCCTCCAATACCACGCATTATGAGATTGCCTGTCTCATGCGTGGTCACTATGCAGCGGGAATGAGTCGCCCGATTGTTGTTCAATAAGACCGCAATTGTTGTCAAATAAGACTCACGGACGCCCACAAGGGGCGACCCCAAACAAAAAAAAACACACCCAGGGAAAGATTGTGGTCG
>CAXTWV010000447.1:1648-3506 GCA_964248005.1 uncultured Ktedonobacteraceae bacterium
CCCACAAGGGGCTACCCTACTATACAACGGCGTGCGTTGTATAGTAGGGTAGCCCCTTGTGGGCGTCCGTTAACATAAATTAACGACTTCCGTTAACATAAATCAACATGGAAATTCTCCTTGTCCCCTACCCTTTCAACGCACCCGCCGTCAATCCTGAGACGATGCGTCGCTCCAACAGCAAGGTGAGGACGACAAGAGGCACGATGGACATAATCATAGCGGCAGACAAAATGCCGAAGTTGGTGGTAAATTCTGTCTGGCTAATATTTACAATACCAACGGGGAGCGTGTAGGTGCCGTTATTAGTGAAGTTGAGCGCGAACAGATACTCGTTCCAATCGCCAACAAAGACAATGATAGCAGCCGTAAAAATGCCAGGGAGGGTAATGGGAAGGATGATGCGCAGGAAGGCTCCAAAACGCTTCATGCCATCGACTATCGCGGCTTCCTCAAGTTCCACAGGTACGTCTTGAAAGAAGGCAATTAGTACAAGCACGGCAAGCGGGAGACCAAAGACTGAATAGGGGAGAATAAGCGCACTGAGCGTTCCAATCAAGTGCAAACTTTGTAGTATCTGATACAAGGGAATGACCTGTGCTAATGGTGGAAAGAGTGAGAGCAAGAGGACAAACAGTAAGAGCGGCGTCTTGAAGCGGAAGCGTAGTCGCGCAAATGCATAGGCCGCGAGGACGGCAAGCACCATTGTAACGACGGTGGAGACCGTGGATGCAATAATACTATTGCGATAATAGGAGCCGAGGTCTCCTTGCAGTGCTTGTGTATAGCTGTCAAGTGTCGGTTTCGCAGGCAAGAGTGTTGCGGGAACTGAGGTTGTCTCTTGAGGAGTCATGAGCGATGTGAGCAACGCCCAGAGAAGCGGGAAGAACTGTATGAGCAAAATAATGACCAGAAGCACATAGATCAGAGTACGGATTGAGAAATGCCTCAGTTGAGGGTTTAGCGTGCGTGTTCCTGCTTGTGGTCGTGTTGAAGTTCGTGCAAATGAGTGTTCTGCCACCCTGGTTCCTCTCTTTCTTTAGTTGACACCTGGACGATAGAGGGTACGAAGATACAACACAATAAAGGCGAGACAGATGAGCATAAGCACAACGGCAACGGTTGAACCATAGCCAAAGTCGCCAAACTGTTGAATCTGTACATTGATGTAGAGGCCAATATTTTGTGTTGCGTTCCCAGGTGCGCCATTGGTGAAAGCACTGATCAAATCGAAGGCTTGCAATGACTCGATAGTTCTGAGTAGCAGTGTGACAACGAGCGTAGGGCGAAGGAGAGGAAGTGTTATGTTCCACAACACTTGCCATGCGGACGAGCCATCGACACGTGCTGCTTCATATATTTCATCTGGAATGCTTTGTAAGCCTGCAAGCACAAGAAGGGCAACAAGCGAGTTCGCCTTCCAAATTGACAGGACATAAATAAGGCCCGTTGCCGACGAGGTTGTACCTAGCCAGTTGATAAGATGCGAAGAATTGAGCAGCCCCATACGTATCAGAATACTATTGACGAGTCCATACTGGTCGTTGAATATATAAGACCAGAGGACAGAATTTGTCGCGGTAGGAATGGCCCAGGGAAAGATGACGGCGGCGCGTAGGAGCCAGCGACCCGGAAATTTCTGATTGGCGAATACCGCTAAGGCTGTACCGAAAATCATCTGCCCTATCACAGTCACAAGACTGAAGAGCAATGAGAATACTAATGCGCCAGAAAATTGTGGATCGTGAAAAAGATGTACGTAGTTGGCAATGCCAGCCCATGTCGTACCCACACCATAGGAGCCGCCTTGCTGAAACGAAAACCAGATTGTGCTGAGTGCGGGATAGAGTCCTAACGC
>CAXTWV010000448.1:0-3411 GCA_964248005.1 uncultured Ktedonobacteraceae bacterium
TCAACATGGCACTTCGGACAACGATACATAGATACTACCTTTTTCTTATGAAAATATGTGAAGCTTTTGACAGCATGGCTACTTGTTTCTAGTTTTATAGGCCGTCATGAATGTAACGTGTTGGCGTCATGAATGTAACGCGTTGACATAGTCAATCACCCCGTTGCTACAGCGAGGGGCTTGTATCAGGACTCCACCGCAACTCTGCATACCTTGAGAGACGTGCAGCTTTGGCTTCCTTGTCCGACACATCAGGGGCAACTGACAACTGCCCCGTTCTCACCCAATCCTGTCGGATGAGAAGCGTTCGCATCGCAATATTTCTCGCACCCACAAGGTCGGCATGCAGTCGATACGCATGCCCAGTCCGAACGTGATACCCACACTCCTTGTTCTGACACACAAACACGAGACCATTGCCTGGACGATTGCGCTTATCGGTGTACCCACAGAGTGGACACGCTTTACTTGTATAGTCGGCATCGACTTTTACGGCAAACGAGGAACCTGACAACATCGCTTTATACATGATGATATTATGCAATTCAGCAAATGCCCATTTCGATGCATGGCGATTGGCACGGCGTTGTTTGGATGTCAGGGGAAGCACCTGTGTCCCCTTCCGGCGTCGTCTGCGACGTTTGGTGCGTTCTCGAATGCCTGATAAGTCCTCTAGTCCAATCAGTGTGTATGGGTGCGTAGTAACAATGTGTTTTGCGACGACATGGTTGGTATTCAGCTTAAACCGTCTCTCTCGTCCTGACAACGCGATGAAGCGTCGTATTGCCGAACGAGTGCCTTTCTGCTGAAGTCGTTTCCGGGTACGAGCGTAGCGGTCAGCCTTCGCTCGTACTGCTTTGCCTGAAAAGAATTGACTCTTGCCTGAGAGCGTTGCCGTAGTTGCAAGATAACGTTGTCCCACGTCCACACCAACTACTTGTTGTTGTATCGTTAGCGTTGGATCGGCTACCTCAATCTCTAACGAGACCAATAAGTAGAACTGCTTGTGCGGTTTATCGTACCAGAGCTTCGCTGCCCCTATCGTTGCATCGTGTTGGATGAAGGAAAGATGACGGTTATAGCCCTGATAGCCAACAATGACGCGCCCCTGCAACGTCAGAATGCTCACTCGTTGCTCGGTCTTGAAGCCGTAGTCACGACCATAGTTGTAGGTGAGCGTAGGTGAGACATACTTGGGTGGCTTGTCTAAGCCCTTGAAGCGTTTCTTGGTGCGCTTCGAGCGACAATGTTCGATATTTCGCTTGAGCTTGGTCCACAGTCCTTTGTAGGTTGCTCCCACCTGACGAGGGACGTTACATGCCATTTGTGCAGGAAGCTTGTAGGTCATGCGGATTTCGGTGTACATGCCTTTTTGCAATCTATCGGCACTTGAGGTCTTGCCATGCTCAAAAGCATAGGAACTTACTACATTTAACGCATCACGATAGGCCAGTTGTGTTTGTCTCAGGAGGGCAAACTGTTCTGGTGTTGTTATCAGCTTTAACTTGGCGGTGATGATGTGTTGCATGAATGGTTCTCTCGCTTGATAGTGTGAGATTACTCCACTGTGCAGAGTGAGCATGACGTTCACTCTGCACAGTCGTGTCTCGCTTAGACATGCAGTGGAACAGAAAGCGCAAGAGGTTCCGTGACACGCTCTGGATAAGAACGTGCAAGCCAGTACTGGCGGTCCGCTTCCCACTGAGAATATTCGTCCTTTGTCATTGGGAAGAGTCGCGCACTAATTGCACCTAACAAGGTTCCAACACAATACTGAATACATGTGTCATCGGCACCCTCAGCAAACTCTTCTGGAATCTCAGCGACAAGGTCTCGCAACTCCTGTATGACGCGCACCTCTGTGTAGTGACGGTCCTCGTCAGGCATGGCATCGAAGAAGTACCAACGTCTGCCCACGTTGTAGCCCTTGGCGAACTCATGATGGGTGATAACAACAAGCGTCGTGGCATGAGGTCGAAGCAAACCTGTTTCGGGAGAGAGCACACCACCATGAAGCATACCAAGCCAAAAACAGAGGGTTTGCTGTACAGAGTGCTCAGAGGGTGCAGTGTTGTCGAACTCGTGATGTGCAACACGTGCTTTCAAGTTCTCAATGAAGTAGCTGTCAGGAAGTGGTCCTTGTGATACTTCGCTGTCAGTACGCCATGCATGCAAACGCCACCATATTCCACACTCGTATTGTTTAGCAGCTTCCACGCTACAAATGTCAATCAAGGGAATGATGTGTAACTGTGCCATTGTTCAAGCTCCTTTTCATGCTGTGTGCTTGACGGATGACTCTCTGCTACGTATCATGCAACCGAGAGTCTAAGACGGTTTTACGAGGATTAGGCTCTTCCTGCTAGTGATTATGGTACGAACATAATCACTAGCAACACTTACCCCTTCCTCCAAAATATCCGATATACTCATTACAATGTAAAAACACAAAAGACTCACTTTTAGTATGCCTTCTATATACCAAAAAGTCAATACCCAAAATCTCCGAAAAATGATATACTAACAAAAAGCAACTAGAAGGAAAGAAAGTATGCCTAAGAGGGCGTATGCTCCAAATGGCTTCTATACAGCCTCTGCCGTCATGAAATTACTGAATATCCCTAGCTCCACACTCTATGATCTCGTAAAAGCGGGCAAAATAGAACGGGTGGTAGAACCTGGACGGAAAGACGGCTATTATCCAAAGGGGCCTATTGATGACATGGTAAGAGCACGACAGCTTTTTATTCTCCAATATGCCACTGGACCTATAACCTTTGCAAAAGCAACATTTCAAGATATACAGGGTATTTATGATGTTGGAATGAGTCTTTGGGGAAATGTAGGTACACCCACCCTAGAAACGCGTTTAGGGTGGTATCAACGCAATCCAGATATCGACTATGTTGTCAAAAAAGAGGGCATAGTCGCTGGATATGTCAGTCTTATGCCCTTGAAACATGAAACAATCGAGCAACTGCTTGTCGGAGAAAAACGGGGATGGGAAGTCAAGCCTGATGAAGTGCTTCCCTTTACTCCAGGAGTAGCACTAGAATGCTTCGTGATGGCACTTGGAGTACGTGTGGGAGTACGCACAAAAGAAAAATATGGCATGCGCTTAGTGATGGGTTCTATTCATGTGCTTGGTCAACTTGCTCAAGATGGTATTCACATTACAAAAATGTATGCGACCAGTAACTCGCCAGATGGAATAAAGGCATGTCATGATCTTGGTTTTGAAGAACTTGCTTTCCAGTCTGCAAGTTCACGTCGCTGTTTCGAGTTAAACATAAGGACTTCTGAATCCCCACTTTTAAAGGAATATCGAGAGATTGTAAAGAAGAACTAAAGCGTGTGGAAAGAGCAAGTGCATAGAATGTTTTCTAGTAAGGCCATCAGCCTGAACGCGTA
>CAXTWV010000449.1:0-3381 GCA_964248005.1 uncultured Ktedonobacteraceae bacterium
AAAAATACCCCTTTTTATTTCCCCCAAACACCCCCCGCCGGGGGGTCTTTGGTGGCCTACAATATACGTTTATTTATCTAAATATACTTCGTGCAGATCTGATCACCACCATTGATGCTGACACAAGCACGCGCTTTTAACGTAGGAGAATAGACCATTCTTGACCATGCTATGGGACCCGTCAAGCCTTTTGTCCCGTAAGCTACACCGTCAATTCGCTCTACCAGTACCAAATAGATATTGTTGTTATTACCGTTGCTGACTACGCGCCCCCAATTCGTACCACAAATTGATGAGTAGCGTAGTTGAATGTTGGCGGTAGGAGTATCAACAGATGTGACTGTATACGCTCCATCTGCACACCCAGACTGTTCAGGATCAACATTATCACATCCATCACCAGAGCAGGACGCGTCATGTACGGCCTGTCGTGTTGTGTGAGCATATGCTGTTGAACCTTGCATGCCTAACGATACGGTAGTAGCAAGAAGAGCAATGAGAATAGCGGCTGAATACAAAAATAACCGAGTGTGGCGCATGAACTTCCCCCTTTTGCTGCTCATAGAAAGCAGCCTCGAACATACTATACGAACTTCTAGGAAACGAAATTTCCCCCTACGTATTGTAACGCATGTCATGAAAAGAATAAAGCAAAATGAGGCTCTCTTTGTAGTAGTATAATTTAGGAAGTTGGTAAGGACGGTAGTGATGTGGTTTAGCGAAACAATCGGGATAGGAAATATCTGTAGGAGTCTAATTCTATTACACCCTTTGGCAATTAACAATGTTGGAGAACATACTGAAACGCTTCATCAATCTTATGAATGGGATCAATTGCCGACACGGGTGTAATGGAATTAGACCCCTACAAATGTTTCATCATATCAGCAGGAAGCGATAAACATACGAATGCCAGCGCAAAAAAGATGTACACTTCTTCGTCCAAATTGCACTCGTTATACATGCTGCGCTGTACTGTTGCTTGCATGTGCTTTGCTATCTCTTCTTCCCCTTCCTGTTCATGCAGACGGTGGAGCACCCAATCTTGCTTATGTTGCAGGGGCAGGTCATGGAATTGAGGTGATTGACATTGCACAGCAAAAGCTTCTTCATAACTTTTCCGTTGGGGGCGATCCTCACATGATATTGTTGAGTTCCGACGGTGCTATTCTCTATGTAGCGCAACCCACACTTGGACAAGTCTCGGAACTTGTCGCCCGTACAGGTCGTGTACTCTGCACAAGCAAAGTATCGGGACAGCCAACCTTACTCGCGTTGAGTGCTGACGGCACACGTCTCTATGTGGCAGGTGGCGCAAGTACACAAGTAACAGTCTTGAATACAGCAACATGTGGTGTGCAACAGACGTATCAAACGAATGAAGATGTGAGTGGACTCGCCGTAACAATTGTCGTCTTCAATAACGAAATTCGTAACCAACTGTGGATTGCTGGCACCACCACATTGACGGTTATTACAGAGCAAGAGCAACAGATAGAGCGCATCCCTATTCCAGGTGGTCCTCGCTTTCTCTGTCTCTCTGGCGGCTTGACAGCGTACATTGCCACTCGTCAAGGGAACATCGTAGCGGTCGATATGGCATCATATCAGGTGTTCGCGCGATTTCTCACAGGAGGAAACTTTGGTCCAATGGACTATGATGCTACTACAGGGCAGATATACGTTCCCGACCAGCAACATGACCAGCTAGATATACTCTCACCAGTTCACATGGGAACGCTTATAACGCCTCATGAACCCGAACGCGTGCTTCCTTTGCATGATGCTCCACAATCCATTGCCATTACCAGTGATGGGCAACTTGGCTTCATCGCGCTTCGTAATGGTCAGGTAAGTATGCTAGACGTGCCCGAACACCAGTTACTACACACCTTTGCTGTTGGTGGCACACCACAATTTATCATCACAGGGTTGTATCCGCCTACAACTGACCCTACACCTCGGCAAGTCGTGAAAGGTTTTGCCGTACCAGTAGCAGCGCTTGTTTTGCTCATCGTTGGTTTGCTTACGCTCTTCATCAGTACGTGGTTGCTATTGAGGCGACATGTAGGGACCGATTTATCGCGTCCTTTTGGCACTCGACCGCCGAAGAGGACGCGATAAATCGGTCCCTACATATCGCCTCAAATGCCATCCTCCAAAAAAATGCCCTTGCAACGTCTACCTATAAATAAAACATTTCCGTAAAAACGAAGTGTGCTATGCTTTGTCTTTTTTCTCTCTACACTCAAAACATTATTGACAGAAGACAGATTATACCTGATAATCAGTGGTAGAGTCTTTTACTACAACGCTGGTTTCTACCGCAAAATAAAAACCAGGAGGCTGTACATCGTGAACCAACGTCGCCTTGGCAAATATGAACTTCAGGAGCGCCTGGGGCAAAATGCCACAAATGGAACCTGGAAAGCATGGGATACACAGCAGCAATCCACTGTCGCGCTGAAGATAATCGAGATACGTCCAGGTAGTGATTTTCTCGCACGCTTCAACCTGGAAGCACAGGCGGTTGCTGCACTGCACCATCCAAATATTGTAGAACTACGGGAAACATTTACTGCGCCACAGGGCAACGAGGCATATGTTGTTACTGCCTATGTAGAAGGGCCATCGTTGCTTGAGTATCTCAATGTAACAGCACATGCTGGAAAAATCGCTTCACCTGACGAAATCATTCATATCTTGACACCCATTGCTGTTGCACTTGACTATGCACATCAGCATCGGGTGCTTCACGGTGCTCTGAAGCCAACCTCCATTCTCTTTGACGCACATCGTCATGTACCCTCGCTCCCTGGGGAACCAATGCTTACGCAGTTGAGTATGCATCAACATCTTGATCCACGCACGCTATCCGTCGAGGACGCGCCCTATATCTCACCAGAGGTGGCGCAGGGGTATGCAGGAACAGAGCGTAGTGACCTCTACGCATTTGGTGTTATCCTCTATGAACTCTGTACGGGTGCAGTGCCGTTTCAAGGTGAAACGACTAGCGATATCTTGATGCAGCATATTCATGGTACACCAATGGCACCCGCACTGATTAATCCTCAAATACGTCCAGCATTAACCTCTGTTCTCATGCGGAGCCTTGCAAAAGAACCATCCGCGCGTTTTTCCAGCGCAACATCCCTTGTGACTGCTGTTGCTAAGGCGTTGGGTACGAATATGCCAGAGAGTATCATCCAGCCAAATCTTGCGCGTGGTATTATTACCCCTCCCTCGTTTAGTGGCATTAGCGGCCTGGATACCATGAACAGCCAAACCTCTATCAGCCCGCTTCCTCAATCATTTCAAGCGCAATTACCGGTTCCACCAGTGGTAGCCAGTAGCGACACACCTTTATTACCTCCACCCCCT
>CAXTWV010000450.1:0-3380 GCA_964248005.1 uncultured Ktedonobacteraceae bacterium
CGCATGAAGGTGGTACCACGAAGTCGCTCTTCGTCCTTCCCAGAGAGAAGGATGATGGGCGTTTTTATTTGCCTCGTATCTTTCCTCACACAAAGCGAAACAATCCAATACAAAAAGCTATGCAGGGACGAGTAACGGACTTCGGCACATCCAGAGAGTGGGCCATTGGTGGAACGCCCATATGTTGACCAACCGTGAAAAAAACCTTCGCGCTATGAGAAGAAATCGTTTGTGTTGTTGGGTGTAATAAATGAGACCCCTACAAACAACACAAACGAAACTAGAACTCAATCGGTAGCCTCCGTTATCAGGCAATGTATGTGGGTATTGACCCATACACAACGAGGTTGACGCCGTGAGGCATCAACGAACGAAGGTGGCACCACAAAAGCGTACTCAACGCTCTTTGTCCTTCTCTAATAGGGAGGACAGAGAGCGTTTTTTGTTGACCGTCAAGTTTGTTTCATTACATACATTAAGAGGAGAAATAACGAACATGGATACAACTCGCACAACCAATGCTACCGCTCATTGCCCAGAATGCGATGCCAGCATCAGCCTACAAGGTCTACTGGTCAATGAAATTATCTATTGTCCTGATTGCAATGCTGAACTAGAGGTATTGAATCTGGAACAACCAACCGTTGCTCTTGCACCACAGGTTGAAGAGGATTGGGGAGAATAAGATGACGCATATTGCTCTGCTCACATCGCGTGTGCGCGTGGAAGAGAAATTGCTGATTGAGGCATTAGACCGCCGTAACATCACCTATGATATTATTGACGATGGTGAACTCCTGCTTGACCTGACACAACCAGACGCCCGTTGGCGCACATATGATGCTGTTCTCTGTCGTAGCATGAGTCAATCCCGTGGCCTTGCGGTACTGCATGTCCTGGAGCATTGGGGTATTCCTGTCTTTAATTCAGCAGCAGTAACGGCGACCTGCAATGACAAGCTACTAACCACATTAGCTCTTTTACATGCTGACGTGCCAACACCACGCACGCTTCTGGCCTTCGATGCACCCAACGCTGTGCGAGGTATTGAGACGCTTGGCTATCCAGTCGTACTCAAACCTGTTACAGGCTCCTGGGGTCGCTTGCTTGCTCGTATCAATGATCGTGATGCCGCTGAAGCTGTGTTAGAGCATCAGGAAACACTCGGTGGCTATCAGCATTCCACACATTATATTCAGCAATATATCGACAAGCCACAACGTGACATTCGCGCCTTTGTCATTGGTGAACACACTGTATGCGCCATTTATCGTACCAGCGAACACTGGGTTACAAATACCGCACGTGGGGCTGTCACCAGCAATTGTCCCGTGACACCGGAACTCGATAGTCTTTGTGTACGTGCCGCACAAGCGGTTGGCGGTGGTATCCTGGCAATCGACGTATTGGAAGATGCCGAACAGGGTTTACTTGTCAACGAGATTAACGCCACAATGGAGTTCCGCAACAGCATTGCCCCCACGGGCGTCGATATTCCTGGCCTGATGCTTGAATACGTATTGAGCCATACACGAGTAGGAGCCTTGCGATGAACACTATCCGTGTCGCAATCGTCGGCGGATCGGGCTACACAGGTGGTGAGTTGATACGCTTGTTACTCTTTCATCCCTACGTCGAAATTGTACAAGTCGCGTCAAGTAGTCACGCGGGGCAGTATGTGCATAGCACTCATCCCAATCTACGTAAGCTTTGCACCTTGCGGTTTTGTCATCCCAACGACCTGACATCATGTGACCTCGTGTTTCTCTGTCAGCCGCATGGTGCATCATCACACGAAATCGAGCGTTATCAGGGACTTGCGTCGCGTGTAATTGACCTGTCTGCGGATTTTCGCCTACGTTCGCCCGAACTCTATCAACAGTGGTATGGTGCTTCTCATCCAGCACCTTCTTTGCAAGCGCAAGCGGTCTACGGTTTGCCCGAACTGCACAGGGAAGAATTACGCGAAGCAACGTTAGTAAGCGGAACGGGTTGTATGGCAACAGCAGCAATTCTAGGACTTGCTCCCTTGTTCCGGGCGCGGCTAGCTGACGAACGTATCCCGCTTGTCGTTGATGCAAAGGTTGGTTCATCAGCTGCTGGTGCTACTCCAGGAGCGGGTAGCCATCACCCTGACCGGAGTGGTGCTGTGCGTTCGTTTCAACCAACACACCATCGTCATACCGCCGAACTGATACAGGAATTGGGATTATTGAACGAGAGTCCGTTGCGGCAACATATCGCGTTTTCCGCGACCGCGATTGAACTTGTACGCGGTGTGCTGGTGACTGCGCATGTGTTCCTGCGTGAGCGTGTTGACGAACGTGTGTTGTGGCGACTCTATCGCGAAGCCTATCAACACGAGCCATTCATACGCATCGTCAAAGAGCGTACTGGCGTGTATCGCTATCCTGAACCAAAAATTCTTGCGGGCAGTAACTATTGCGATATCGGCTTTGAGTATGACCCGGAATCCCAGCGCATCGTGGTCATTGCGGCTCTGGATAACCTGATGAAGGGCGCGGCGGGTAACGCAGTGCAGGCTCTGAATAGTATGTATGGTTGGGATGAGACAACAGGTTTGACCTTCCCCGGCTTGCATCCAGCGTAAAAGAGAGGACGGAACGTATGACGCTTGTCGTAAAAATCGGCGGGAGCGCGGGTGTCGCGACAACTGCAATTGTCCGTGACATTGCACAGTGTGTTGCAGATGGGGAACGTGTCGTATTGCTCCACGGTGGTTCTGACCTCACAAACGCACTCTCGCAGCAGGTAGGTCATGACATACGTATGGTGACATCACCAAGTGGTATGGTCAGCCGCTACACGGATGGTGAAACGCTACGTCTTTATGCAATGGCTGTCGCTGGACAACTCAACACCGAACTCGTAGCTCTGTTACAGCAACACGGTGTGAACGCGCTTGGTCTCGCAGGTGTCGATGGACGCCTTTTGGTAGCAAGACGCAAAGCCATTGTACGCTCGCTTACACCAGAGGGACGTATCCAGATTTTGCGTGACGACTATACGGGACAAATTGAGCAGGTCAACAGCGATTTGCTCACGCTCATGCTAAACGTTGGCTATACTCCTGTCATCGCGCCATTAGCGTTAAGCCACGAAGGTGAACGCCTCAATGTCGATGGCGACAGAGCGGCGGCAGCCGTTGCCGAGGCATTACACGCCGAAACTCTTGTACTCATGACCAATGTCCCAGGATTGCTCACAAACAAAGACGACCCAACAACCCTTATCCAAAACATTGTTGGCGACCAACTCGGCGACTACATGCACTACGCGCAAGGCCGTATGCGCAAGAAATTGCTCGGAGCGCAAGAAGCCCTGAATGGCGGTGTCGCAAGAGTTTGCATTGGTCAAGG
>CAXTWV010000451.1:0-3346 GCA_964248005.1 uncultured Ktedonobacteraceae bacterium
TTTTTTAACATATCTATTCTTTTTGCGTCCTATCAGATGTAGGGGCAAATTGTCAAAGAGGGATTACATCCTCGCACTTGTGAAATAACTCCTAAAACAAACAACAAATTATGAGAGAACAACACGGACCATTGAAAGAACAACATGCGTTTCACGCGAATGAGCAGGGAAGTCAGGCGCAAGAACAAGAAAAGCGTTTCTTTGGTAACTATGAACTCGTTCGTCGTATCGACGAAGGGGGCATGGGTGAGGTCTATCTTGCCCACCAGCGTACAGCGTTTGAGCGCGAGGTCGCGGTAAAAATTATTCGCGCTGACCTGATGCACGATACAATGGTCCGCCAACGCTTCTTACGTGAGGCTGAGGTTAACGCACACCTGAAACATGAGCATATTCTGCCCCTGATCGAGTTCAATGAAGACCAAGGACGCCTCTTTCTTGTGACTCCGTATATTGATGGCGGCACGCTGGCACAACGTCTGCAACGTGGACCAATGACAATAGCAGAGGTGCATCTACTCTTCTCCGCGCTCGTGCGAGCCGTCTCTTACATTCATAAGCGTGGGGTGGTACATCGCGATTTGAAGCCAGGGAACGTGCTACTTGACCACGACGAGAACGACGAGCAGGTCTATGTGCGCCTGATTGACTTCGGTATCGCATCGATTCAAGGAACGGCAACGGCAAGCCCGGAGTTGACACAAGCCGGTCGCGAACTAGGCACTATCGAATACATGGCACCAGAACGGCTCAATGGTATCGCGGCACCTAGTAACGACATTTTTTCACTCGGTGTTATTCTCTATCAGATGCTTACAGGTCGCCTTCCCTATCAAGGCGAACCTGTTCCCTTGCCATCACCAATGGCCTATGTCGTGAAACACTGTACGTATCCCGATCCAACGAAGCGTTTTCCTAACGCCGATGAACTTTTACGTGTATTTGAGCAAGCATACCGTGCCGTGATTACGCCAAAATCAACACCTGTAACCATCGTACCCCCTGCGGCACAAGAGGATGTCGCGCAAGCACCAGCAGTACCGCGTCCCCTTGAGAGTGTTACACGCGAGATCAAACCGCTCGATGCGGTAGGTATCGCAACACCACGTCCGACTCGCGCCTTTACGGGTGAGGATTATAACGCGCCAACCTCCTTCGTAGAACCTTCTAAATTTGCTGACCGCAGCAAACTGACGGCCTCAGCTACTGGTGCGAACATTACAAGACCGATAGCAGCACGACGCAAAAGGGGATCAATCTTCGCGTTTCTCTCGTTTGCTATTGTGGCGTTGCTCGTCATCATAAGTCTGCTTGGCTATTATACCTTTCTTGGAGCAATCACGGCGACGGTCTCGCTTAGCCCACAAATTCATTCGCTCGCAAAGGTACTAACTATTACCGCTAAACCAGGACTTCATAGTACTGATACGGGTTCGGCTTCAGTACCCGCCTATGTGCTAAATAGCACGCAATCGGGCAGTAGAGAAAGCGGTACAACTGGCAAAGAGTGTATCCTGGGCATCTTCGACTGCAAACGGGTTGTGGCCTTCAGCGATGTTGATCCACTTGCGACTCAGTTAAGTCAGGCATTACGCGTGCAAGTGCATGACGATTTGAAGAGCAAAGCGCAGGCAGCTAACGCAACGATTATTGGGAGTATCGTCTACACAGATGGTGCGCCAACACCAACACCCGACGTTGGTTCAGTGAGCGATACTGTAACAGTCACGATGAGAGAACAGGGAGCCATCGAGTACTTTAAAGCAACAGATGTGCAGGGTATCGCACGCATCCTGTTGACGCAGCAGGCACAACAACAGTTTGGTGCTGGCTATGTCTTGCTCAATAACTCAACACAAATCGGGCAACCCGCGATACAGAGCGTGGACGCGAACGGCAATGTGACAATACAAATCGCCGTTGGTGGTGTCGTGCAGTATTCCATAAACTCACAACAACTTACGACCATTCAGAACCATATTAAAGGCACAAAACAGAAGGATGCACGCATCTATCTAGCTCAGCAAGCAGGCATCGATCCCAAAAACATTCTTGTGCATGTCTCTTATAGCGACACGCTTCCCAGCGACATCCATCAAATCAAGATTATACAGGTCACGCCCTCCACGCTGCCAACTGTGCAGTTACCATCTGTGAAAGCCACGGTGACACCGACTTTTTAAAAATATATAGAGTGTGTTTGGAGGTGCCTGCACCTCCAAACACACTCTATCTATTTTTACAATTTATGTAACACGTTTTCGGCGAATGCTTTCAACCCATCAATATCGTCTGTGTCGAACCATTGCAACATTAACTCTTCGACACCTGCCTCTTCATACGCTTTGATGGTTTGTATAAGCACATCAGGTGCTGGTAGTGTGTCGTTACCAAATGTTGCTATATGCATCATAGTGCGTTTCACATCGCTTGGTTTACGGCCTGCCTCTTGCAACAAACCGTCAAGCATTGTGCAATGCTCTCGGAAGGCATCGGGACTGAGGAAAATTCCATTCCAGATATTAGCATAGCGTGCTACAAGTGGAAGCGTGCGCTTGACGCCATTTCCCCCAATCAAAATATCTGGTCCACCAACACGCTGTGGACGTGGCAGGAGTGTTGCTTTCCGCAATTGGAAGAACTTTCCCTCAAATGTAACAGGTTCGTCACTTTTCAGCAGACGCGTAATGACTTCCAGTCCCTCTTCAAAGCGTGCCATGCGCGTAGGAATATCGCCAAGTTCATGCCCGAAAAGTGTGTGTTCACGCTCCTGCCAGCCTGCCCCAAGGCCAAGTATCATGCGTCCATTGCTCAAATCATCCAGGGCCGCCGCCTGACGAGCTAACAACGTAGGATGGCGAAACGAAACAGGCGAGACCAATGGTCCAAAGTGAATACGCTCTGTATGGTCCGCGAGATAGGTGAGCGAGACGATCATTTCCAGCGAAGCCTTGTCTGGTGGTCCAGCATTGGTAAAATGATCTGAACGAAATAAGCCGGCAAAGCCAAGCGACTCAACCTCGGAAACCAAACGTTTCCAACGAGGCCATGTCAGCCCGTCTTGCCCCTCAATCATAATGGATAATGCAACCATGTTATTATGTCTCCTTGTTTAGAATATCCTATTTGTTGAACACCATGAATTGTAGGGGTCTAATTCATTACACCCTGTTGGCGACGCACAATGTTGGAGGACATGCACCAACGTTTCAACATTCCTCCCAACATGGTCAATTGCCACGAGGGTGTAATGAATTAGATCCCTACAGTTCGTCATCTATATCAACAACGTCTTCTTTCAATTCTTCCCACAAAGCCTTGACGGTGTGTGTGGCGACACCAAAGC
>CAXTWV010000452.1:0-3336 GCA_964248005.1 uncultured Ktedonobacteraceae bacterium
CCTCCAAAACTGCCCCCACCGAAATCGCTACCGCCGCCACCGCCGGAATCACCACCGAAGGTACCACCAGCACCTCCGCCAAAGTCGTTACCACTGTTATTGCCGAAGGAGCCACCAGCTCCTCCACCAAAGTTATTATCACCATTGTTGAAATTGTTGCCGTTGTTGTAGTTGCCGTCTTCTCGTCGTGCCTCATTCTCGCCCTGTTCTCGGCCTAGTTCGTAGCCCAGCAAACCACCTCCAACAGCACCAATACCACCAGGGATTAACGGATTTACCCCCTGATTATAGCCAGGACCGTAATTTGGGGGATATCCTTGATTGGGATAGTTTTGAGGGTACATCGGACCTTGTGGCTGCATAGGGTTGACTAATCCACGTCTGCCAAAACCACCACTGCGACGACGCGCGAAGGCAAACGCTGCAATACCCGCGACTACAAGTAGACCAATGCAACAGAGTGCGGTGGAACCAAAACCGCCAAGTAAGCCACCACTACTGACAGGACTTGGAGTGTTTGAACCTGCTGATCCTGTGGAAGACCCAAGATCGTTTTGTAGTGTTTGCAGCGCACTCACGGTTGCCTGTGTATAATTGCCATTCCCGTAGTTCGATTTGAATGATTGATACGCATCTGTATACTGACTATTGCTCAAAGGAACACTTTTGCCACCGGTAATGGCGATGAAGCGATTTCTTGTGTCAATCGCCATTACGATCAGATTGGAGTTGGTGATTTTACTTGCTGTCTGTGTATCAAATTGTGATTGTGTGCCAGTAAATGTGTTTGTCGTGTAGATGCTGACTGGATAGCTCAAGCTTGCGGCCTGACTTTGCACTTGCGATTTATTCAGTACATTAGCAGCATCTGAGATATATACGTTGCTCGCAAACACGCTTATAGTCGCAAAGAATAAGAGACAACAAGCCGTAATTACTGCTAGAATACTTTTATTACGCCAGCTTATAGATGTAGTATTGTGCATAAAAAATCCTTTTCTCATGGACACTCTTTACCAGAACAAACGTAGGTAGCATCCATATACCAAATGTTTGTTTGTAGGAATTGACCCCTGTACGGGTCTGATTTCATCACACCCTCGTACACATCGACTACGTTGGAGGTTTCATGAAACCTCATCAATCCTATGGAAAGAATCGATTGGGGTAAAGGGTGTGATAAAATCAGACCCGTACAGGGGTCAATTCCTTCACAATCTCTTTTAACAGATGATGAATCAGACCTCCTACAATCCATTCTACGTTCTTGTGTTCCTATTCGTATCTTGCTTCTCGGCGACGGTACGACTAAAGTTGCCATCGGTGTCTTCGACATCATCCGCACGTTTGCTTACGGTTGGGTCACGTGGAATATTGCCTTTACCAGCAATTTCATTCGTTTGACGACGCTGATTTGTACGGCGCGACAGCCCTATCGCAAAGAAACCTATGACGACAATAGCAACTATAACTAATAGTCCTCCAAAGACTAAAATTCCGCTTGATTGGGATAGCAAAGTACACCTCTTCTTGATACATCTACGTTTCACATAGACCAGAGTTACGACGTTACACTTTGGAACACGCTAGAGCATGGACGATGGATACAATGAGTAACCCTCTTACATGCTACAATGATGTATACCATCCAAACATCATAAGGGAGGATAACAACACACATGAGCACATCGTCTTCTGGGCGACTCCGCCCGTTTGTTTTAATCATTATGGACGGGTGGGGCATCAATCCCCGTAAGGAGGGCAATGCGATTGCCCTTGCCCATACACCGAACATTGATGCATTGGCACAGAAATGGCCTCATACCGCGGTTCGTACCTCTGGTGCCGCCGTTGGTTTGCCCGATGGTCAAATGGGCAACTCCGAAGTTGGACATCAGAATATTGGTGCAGGCAAGCGCGTTCTGCAAGATTATACACGCGTCAATGAATCGATTCGGGATGGCTCGTTCTTCCAAAATCCTGCTCTACTCAAGGCTGTAGCACACGTTAAGCAGCATCAATCACAACTCCATATTTGCGGTCTGCTTGGGAATGGTGGCGTTCACGCGCATGAGCTGCATCTTGAAGCATTGTTACGTTTAGCGAAGACACACGATATCGAACGTGTGTATATTCATGCCTTTACTGATGGTCGAGATAGCTCGCCAACTGGCGGTCTCGAATTTATGCGCCACTTAGAAGGACGCGCACAAGAAATCGGCGGCGAACATGCCGCGAAGGTCGCGACCATCAGTGGACGTTATTACGCGATGGACCGTGACAATCGCTGGGACCGTACAGGTTTGACCTATAATGCCATGGTCCGTGCTGAGGGACAACAAGCCACCACTGCTCAGGCCGCTATTCAGCAATCCTACGACAAAAAAGTCACCGACGAATTTATTTTGCCAACAGTTATTATGGAACACGATCAGCCTGTAGCCGTCGTCAAGGCGGGCGATGCCTTGATCCACTATAACTTTCGCCCCGACCGTGCGCGGCAACTTACCAAAGCCTTTGTCTTGCCAGAATTACCACCACAGGCCGAGGGCAAGTTTAACCGAGGGCCGCGACTCGCGGACTTGCAGTATGTGATGATGACTGAGTATGAAGAGGGGCTTGATGCGGAAACGGCATATCGCGCTGATGAGGTCGAGATGCCTCTGGCACGTGTCATTGCGGATACTGGCTTGCGTCAGTTTCACACCGCTGAGACCGAGAAATACGCACATGTCACCTATTTTATCAATGGACGACGTGAAACGCCGTTCCCCGGTGAAGACCGTTTTCTCGTGCCATCACCAAAGGTTCCTACCTACGATTTGCAACCAGAGATGAGCGCGTCAGGTATCACCGATACCGCCGTCGAACGTATTCGTAGTCGCGACTACGATCTCGTCATCATGAACTACGCCAACGCTGATATGGTAGGGCATACAGGTATCATGGAGGCGACAATCAAGGGTGTTGAAGCTGTAGATACGGGTGTGGGTCGTGTTGTCGAAGCTACACTCGCGGTTGGTGGTGGTTTGCTTATCACAGCAGATCACGGCAACGCGGAACAACTCGTCGAGCACGAGACTGGCAAACCATTTACCGCCCATACTACCAATCCTGTACCACTCTATCTTGTCGTCCCACAACTTGCACAGGCAAAACTACGTAACGACGGTATCCTTGCCGATGTCGCTCCCACTATCCTGCAAATACTGGGTATTCCACAACCAAAGGACATGACAGGAAGTTCTTTGTTGGTGCCTATGCCAAATTAACGCGGATATGTAGGGACCGATTTATCGCGTCCTCGTTGGCAATCGAAAGGCTAAGAGGACGCGA
>CAXTWV010000453.1:0-3320 GCA_964248005.1 uncultured Ktedonobacteraceae bacterium
CACTTACCTGTAAAGCATTTTTGCCTGTCAGCCCAGTACCAGCACCACAGTCATAAGCACCGTTATCACCTGCAGAGGCAAAAATGCTCTGTCCCTGTGTTGCCATTTGCGTAAAGGCTTGCAACTCCTCTGTGTGTACAGTGGTATCCTGGAGGTATTCACAGAGTGCCCAACTGCTGCTCACCGAGTCGGCTTCATTGTCCCTGGCAATTTGTAGGTAGCCAGCAATACCGCCGAGTTCGGTATTAGGTGCATTATATACCAGAATTTTCTTTGCATCAGGAGCTGTGGCAATTTGTAGCTCGATGTCTAGCTCGACTTCAGCCGCACCGTAGTCTACAGAACCACTGATGGCAATAGGGCCACCAAGCACATTTTTGTCAATGAAAGGCACATGAGGCAGGCCAAAGGTCTTTTCATAGTAGCCGATGTCGCTACGGGTATAGCCGGAAAGCTCATACAAGCCAAGTGTGGTACCTTGACCTTTATCATTGAGCTTTTTGTATACAGAATTGATATTGTAGATGCCCGCAGTCTGTGAGGGTGTGAGACCACGCCCATAGGGGCCACCACCATATGGGAATGATAGGTTAGGACCTGCATCTGGTATGGCATCATTGTGTGCTTTTTCTGCATCGTTCAAGCCAAGTACACCGACAATGCTAGATGCGACGTTCGCAGGCACCTGAGGGGCGGTGCTATTAGCGAAAAATGGCTGTCCATCCGCTCCAACATAATTGTTAAGCGTCGTGTGAAATGCAATTTCAACTTGTTGCGCTGAACCCATTGCTAGTAACAAGGTTGAACTTGGCGAGGAGATCAGGTGTAAACCATGGCTCGTCAGATAGGTTGTTGCATTCGCCACATCGCTAGCGGCTGGTGCAAACTGAGCATCGAATTGACCTGTAGAGAGCCACTGGTGGTACGAGGGACTGGCGGGATTGTACAATGAGTGCAACAAGCTCATCTGCTGAGCCAAATTGCTTGTCTTCAATACAAGACCAACAGTGATCGAATCGCTTGTACTATGATGTCCAACCGTCTTCGCCGTTTGAACTAAGGGTGCGCTGCTATCAGCGAGTTTGACGAGTGGGTTGGCAACGGTTGCGGCAAATGCGGTCGAAGGAATAGCTAAAAGTGCGATACCGAAAGCCGCTACAAGCGAGAGAAGTGAAAAGCGTGATAGGCCGTGAGCAAAAATTCCCCTTGTTTGAGTCATAGAGTGCTCCAATTCGTTGTAATATTTTTCCAACAAAAAATGGCTGTACGCGTGCTTCCTGATGTGATAAGGCGATAGGAAGCAAAGAGAGGAGACACGACGCAATGAGAATTTTTTTGCTTATCTCAATACAAAGCGTATTGTGCAAAAAAGAAACCGACTCCCTCATTTATCGGCATAGTCTCTCAAAATCGTGCTATACACAAATATAGCGTATAAATGATAAAAATGGAAGACTCTGCGCTAGCATTTTGAAATTAATCCACAAATGCGTTATCATTAAGGGAACACATCACTAAGCCAGTAATAACAAACTCTTCTATTTCAATGGGTCAATTGCCACATGGTTTTTGTACAGGTTTGCGTTATGATATGACATATGAGATAAAGATACGGCGAATTGTAGGGGTCTAATTCTATTACACCCTTGTCGGTATCTACAAACGTCAAAGAATTGTTGGAACGTTTACCATATCCTGCAACATTCGTGTCGCCCAAAAGGGTGTAATAGAATTAGACCCCTACAGTTCGTCATGCTAAACAAATTTGTTCATGTCCACACTAGGCGATAACCGACTCATCCAGAGAGGACGCATATTCCATGTCCACGCAAACGGACCAGCAACACAAAGATGCCACACCCTCTACAGAAGAGCATGACGATTCACAGAACAATGTTGCCAGCTTTCGGCGCGTCCTCAAAAATCGCAATTTTTTGTTGTTGTGGGTGGCACAACTCACGTCGTTGACGGTCCTCAACGCGGTCAACTTTGGTGTGGTGCTGTTGGTCACGGACCTGACGCATTCGGTGTTTATGGTGGGACTGGCGATTATCTCGTTTACACTGCCCGCGATTCCGTTTGGCGCGGTGGCTGGCTCGATTGTGGACCATCTGGATAAACGGATGGTGCTATGGGTGACAAACCTGTTACGCATGGGAACGATGGTCTTGCTGGTGATTTCTCTATGGACAGACCGTTCAAGCCTGTGGCCCCTCTACGTACTTTCCTATCTAGCCTCGCTGATTGGACAATTCTTTGTGCCAGCCGAAGGGTCGTCTATTCCTATTCTCGTCGGTGAAAGAGATTTGTTGCCAGCACTCTCGCTGTTCAACATCTCGATAACCGTATCACAGGCACTTGGCTTCTTGTTGCTAGGTCGTGTAGTGGCAACGCTTTTTCCGCCGTTTACGATTTTTGCTATTCATGTCCAGTCCATCGACATGCTCTTTGTCGTTAGTGCTGTGTTATATAGTGTATGCGCCGTCCTGATTCTGCTCATTCCCAAAAGCGCGTTTAACGACCAGCATACTGATGTACACTTTGGTAAGGGGACGCGCATTGATCTGCGTCAAACTTTTCAGACATTGTGGCGTGACACAGTTGA
Organism: uncultured Ktedonobacteraceae bacterium; assembly: GCA_964248005.1. Taxonomy (GTDB): domain Bacteria; phylum Chloroflexota; class Ktedonobacteria; order Ktedonobacterales; family Ktedonobacteraceae; genus JBBQVS01. The sequence goes on from CAXTWV010000453.1 coordinate 2,606, forward strand.
GGGATGGCACACGATTCGTATCGATCCCTTGCTATTCTTTTCCGTGATTCAACTCTCGGTTGTCGGGATTATTATGCTATTAATTGGCGAACTGGCGGGCACCTTTGTGCAGCAGGTATTGCATAGGCCAGCCGCCGACATGTCATTGATTCTGGCACCTGCCGCCGTTGGACTGATTCTTGCCTCGGTATTGATGCCACGTATCGCAAAAAACGTTGCGACCTTGCGTCTCACCACGATTGGTTTTATTGCATTGGCGATTGGTTTTGTGGCCTTGCCCGCCTCCGAATGGGTCGCTTCGTTGCTTGACCCGCGACATGGGGCCACGTCACTCCTGCTTATTATTGTCATTGTGGTAATCGTGCTTGCACTGGGTGCGGCAATCGCGACCGTGAATATTCCGACGCAGACGATGATGCAGGAACGCGCACCAGAAGAGAGTCGCGCACGTGTGCTGGCCTTTCAGTATATGCTCTACAGTATTGGCTCCATCCCTGTCTTGCTCTTCGCGGGTGTCTTCGCGCAATTCGTCGGCTTCTATCAGCTTATCGGGTTGCTTGCGGTGAGCTTGTTGCTCTTTTCGTGGTGGGGCGTGTGGTATGTGCGGAAACATAGACAGAAGGAGTCCATGTAGACAGTAAACGGGGACGGACGCCACAAGCTTTCAGGGGGAGGTTTTTGGAATCTCCTCCTGCCTCACCCTCTCTGGGTGGTG
>CAXTWV010000454.1:0-3305 GCA_964248005.1 uncultured Ktedonobacteraceae bacterium
CAATATTCTTTGTCTATATACATACGTCGGCAAAATTCCATTTCTCGCTAGATTTTATACACAACAAAATTTCCCTTGACATTACAGAATTATCCTGCTATGATAATATCATAATGAAAATATATCAAATATAAAATTAAAAAAAGACCATCTGTGCTGCCAACCACTAAACAAATAAAGAAAGGAGATAGTAATGGAACAGGATAGTGATTCATCACAGGCACGTGCAGTACTTGATTTTATGCTGTTTTTGAATGATACAATGAGCCGCATATCACAGCATTTTGAGAGCGAGACCTTGTGTTCTCCTGAAGAGGCAAACGTTATTGCTCTTCTTTCTCGGCGTGGGCCACTCATGGTGAAGGAAATTGCTCAGGCCATGCCCGGAATGGATCCAAGTAAACTTACGCGCATTCTTGACAGTTTGGAAAAACAAGGCTATGCGACGCGTACCTTGAATCGTGAAGATCGTCGTAGCTTTCTCGTCGCCCCCACCGAGCGAGGAATGCAACTTCTTGAGACATTTATGTATCAGCTCAAGGAGCTAGCTCAGGGTGTGCTTACACCATTAACACCAATCGAACGACTGATGCTCATCGAATTGTTTACCAAAATTCAGACCAATTGGTCACGTTCGCAGGATGAATAACATGCTCTTCTTAAAACGCTAACTGCTCTCTTTTTTTGCCTAAATTTAATTTTATTTTGATAATAAATCAAAGTAAAATTAAATAAATCGAAAGGAAACAACGTATGAACCTTGTCATTTTTGGTGCATCCGGTGGGACAGGACGGCATCTTGTTGAGCAAGCTCTCGCAAGTGGTCATGTCGTGACTGTTCTAGTACGTCATCCCGCAACATTTCCTGTACAGCATGAGCAACTTACTCTCATTCAGGGCGATGTACTTGACAGCACCAGAGTCGAGGCTGCTGTGGAAGGACAAGATGCAGTATTGAGCGCATTAGGAACCAATCAGCGTGGACCTGTGTCACTTTGTACGGATGGTATACAGAATATTCTAACGGCAATGACTCACCATCATGTGCGCCGCCTCCTCGTTGTCAGTGCGTATGGTGCGACGGAAAGTCATCATCGCAATCTCTATAATCTTCTGCTCTGGAGCTTACTCAAGGAAAAAATGGTGGACAAAGAGCGAATGGAGCAGGTGATCAAGCAGAGTGATGTTGATTGGACACTTATCAGGCCATCATTTTTGACAAACGGGTCACGAACTCAGCGGTATCACAGTGGTCCCGACATTCATATGCGTGTCACTTCACACATCTCGCGGGCCGATGTCGCTGATTTCATGCTGCAACACATTCAAGATACGGCTTCAGTACACAAGGCTCTCGCTCTGACTGCTTGAGCAGAAGAAAGGAAAAGACAATGATGCACGGTAAAATCGCTCTCGTGACTGGCGCGAATGCTGGAATGGGAAAAGTAATCGCTACTGAACTTGCTCGGCAAGGAGCAACCGTTGCGATGGTCTCTCGGAATCGTCGCAACGGCGAAGAGGCAAAGTCTGAGATTGCGACATTGATAGGAAATTCTTCTCTTGATCTCTTGGTAGCGGACCTCTCTTCTCAACAAGCGGTCCGTCAGCTCGCAGAGGAATTTCAGCAACGTTATTCCCATTTAGACATTCTTGTAAACAATGCTGGTGCTCATATTCAACAGCGCGAGGTAAGTGTTGATGGGATAGAAATGAATCTGGCGATTAATCACCTTTCAAGCTTTCTCCTCACCAATTTGCTTCTCGATACTATGCGTGCTAGCGCACCTGCACGGATCGTCAACGTCGCGTCCAATGCCATGACACGCTCAATTAATTTGGATGATCTTCAAAGCAAGCAGACATTTGTGCCCTTCGATGTCTATGGTCAGGCAAAGCTTGCAATGGTAATGTGCGGATACGTGTTGGCACGCAGGCTCATAGGAACAGGCATCACAGTGAATGCTTTGCATCCAGGCATCACGGCAACGAATATTATTGCAGACGTTGCACCACCAATTGCACAGCGCTTTGTTGGTATCATCAAACGCTTCCTCCAAACACCGGAGCAAGGAGCGCGGACAGCACTTTACCTGGCAACGTCACCAGAAGTGGAAGGCGTTACCGGAAAGTACTTTATCAAAAGCAAGCAGAAGTTATCAATGCCCATTTCCTACGATGAGGCGTTGCAAGAGCGCGTCTGGAACATGAGTGCGGATCTCGTTGGCCTAGAGCATTTAGCTGTACAGCACTCTTAAACAGGTACCTATGTTCATAACTTGTCGCGTTCAACGGGTGAAAGGCTCCAATCCGGCTTTTCATTCAGCACACACGAGGAGAAGGTATCTTCACGTTCTCCTTATGTGTGCTGAAGATGTATTACTCTCTTACCGCTTTGCCTTAACATCACTTTTCTGTTCGTTTGCATCATTCGCTCTATACCACGCTACCGTTTGCCGTATCCCATCCTCGTAAGACGTAGCGTGCTTCCCAAAAGTACGTTCATATTTGTTTGAGTCAACAACGTATGGCTCCTCAAACTCGTACAACATCTCTTTCGTTTCGCGGATGTCGGCGTTGAACAAACTCGCTAGCGTTACCATTGGACGCGATACAGTTGACGCTTTGACAGGCTTCCCAACTTCCTTGAACACAAGCTCAACGAAGTTGCGTGTTGTAGTAGTTCCTATATTAGGAATGTGCCACACTTGCCCTAATGCCTCATCGTGCGTACCAAGCATGACCAAGCCTTTACCAAAATCATCTATGAAGGTGTAGGTATGAGGAAGGGTAGGATTGCCAAGCATCGTTACAGCTTTTCCCGATAAGGCAGCTCCAAACACGATCTCTCCTACCGTTGAGTCTCGCACATACGGACCATAAAAGTTTGAACCACGTCCGATGGTCGCACGTATTTTGCCGCTTGTATGTGCCTCTAACACAGCATTCGCCATAAGCGTCCGTGTTCTCCCCTTGTGTCCAGTCGCGCGATAGGGAAGGTCCTCGGTAATTGGGCCGGACACAGGACCGTACATATACAAGTTGTCTCCGAAGACAAGTTTCGTATCCGTACCACTCAGACCCTCGATAATGCCGTTTGTGATTGGCGGAAAATCTTTAGGCCAATGTGTATATCCCGGTTGCGCACAATGATATGCCACCGTCGCGCCCTGACAAAGTGTACGTACATTTGCCGGATTCGTGGCATCACCTGTAACGACCTCGACATTGGCAGGAGCATCTTGTAATTTACCACTTCGATTGACGACTCTGGCTTGCTTCCCTTGTGCCGCCAGTTCGCGTATAAC
>CAXTWV010000455.1:0-3302 GCA_964248005.1 uncultured Ktedonobacteraceae bacterium
GGGTCTAATTCATTACACCCTGTTGGCAATACATTATGTTGAAGGACATGTACAAACATTTCAACATTCCCCGAAATTGTGCGTTGCCAACAGGGTGTAATGAATTAGACCCCTACAATTATCCTCCTGCTGTCACCTGGAATGTTGTCTTTTGCACGGGTTTTCCTGGTATCTGAAACCGTATTTCTACATTCCAGAGACCAGACATCGAGAACGTTTCTCCGGGTGCGAAGGTCGCGATATAGGTTGCACCACGCGTCTTCGCATTCTGAATTGCGGTTCCCATATCCATCGCTTGCATATTGGTGATGATTTCCACCTTCGCATTTGTCACCGCTTTACCAGTTGCGTCAGTAATTGACACAATGACCGTATTGGTACTGGTGACACGTCCCGGCGACACCTGTAATCCCACCGTGAAGGTGCCAACTTTTTGCTGTTGCGTGTTATTGTTTGTGGGCGTCCCTGTTGTTGTAGTTGGTTGACTCGCATAAGAGGTATTGGGAAAAACGATAGGCGGAGCGTAAAATGATATCAGAGCCGCACACAGCAAAACGCCCCCACCGAGCAATGCCTGCACATTGACCAATCCTCGCAAATGGCGCGTTGTACGCTCCAGAGCAGATTGACGTGTACGGCGTGCGGGAAGTTCCACATTGACAACGGGTAGTAACGACGTTTGACGCGTCAGTTTGGGACATACAACAAACAAGATATACAAGCTCACTAGAAGCGCAAGAGCGATCAGAATCAGCCGCACGAGCAATGAGCGACCATAAGCATCATCTACGAAAAGGTGTAGCGTGGGAATCGTTGTTTCACTTAGAAAGAGCATGCTCACAAACTCAATACCGATCCCGCCTAGAATAAAGGGGGTCATGCGTCGTAGAAAGCCTATGATTGTTTCCGTATTCGAGTCGAGATCGACAATCGAGAGTAAGGGCAACACAACATAACCAAGATAGGCGAGTGCTCCAAACCAGACACATTGTGCAAGAATCGAGAGTCCACTGAGTACAACAGCACTTATATACGGCTGAATTACCGATGTGGCATTCTCTGTCAACGCATACGTGCATACAATCAAGCCCGCAAGGAGAAACCATAGTATGCTATAGCGTTGCAATGGTGTCGTTGTGGAAATGGGAAGTACGTTCCTTATCGTCTTGATCGAGCCTGTTGTTGTGGTTAACGTACCTGCTTGTTGTAGACGTAATGGGCCAGTGCGTGTCGTAGCTGGAAGACGCTGCGCTATTTGCTCTGCTTCCCGCTCACGTTGTGATCTAGTCATCCACCACAGCAAAACTAGGGCTAGAATAAGTAAGAGACAGCGAATCATCCACAGTTGCCCATACCACGTTTCCGTTAATAATGCTGGTAATGCGGAGAAATCGAGTACACCATTATCGAGCGCACGTGTGATATGCACGCTACGTAATGCAAGCGTGACAATCTCGCCAACGAGCAGTGCTGAAAGACAAAGCCACTGAAGTGGTATAGCCTGCCGCCGTACACGATCAAGCAAGTCTGTCACCCGCTCCACACGCACGAAAATCAGCCGTTCGGTCACAAGAATACCAATCCATAGCGTCAAGGCCGCCATCACAAGCCACTCCCATGCAACTGCCAGGATACCAAGAAGGTCAAGCTTACGGATGTCATTCTCGCACGTATCCCCAACACAATTGCTACTACTTGGACCCAGTGTTGGTGTTCCCTGTACACCCGTGGAAGAGCGTCCTACGTCAAAACCAATAGAACCGAACGTGGTGTGTCCATCGTCATTTGCGACCGCCGTCCACCGCACAAGATAGCTTCCTCCCGTGAGATTGGCAGGAAGATACGTATCTAATTCGCGCATGTTATTTGTAGCAAGCGTGCTACGTGTCTGCACAGAGACATAATTCCCGTTCTGTACATACAAAACCTGTGCTACACTTATAGAACTGATAGTGGCATTAAAGTAGATGCGCACAACTTTTGGGACAACCGTCACCGTCGAGCCATCAACGGGATCGGAACCGATTACGTAGGCATGTGCAAGTGCCGATTGTGGTTGGAGTACCACAACGGCAATACAGTAAATGACGATGTTCAACAGCAATGCTGGCAATAAAACGAGCTTGAGGTAGCGCACATGCCTATTTTTCATACAACAGCAATTTTCTAATACAAAACAAAATAGAGAGTACGCACCGATTGTACACTAGTCGCGCCCTGCTCGCAATATGGTAAAAAAGCAGGTCTCCATCCATTGGAGGAAAAGGACTGTAAAAGATAACTATCTTATTAACATGACAAGGAACATAAATTTAACATATACTTAACAAAACGATAACGTACAGAGTTTATTGTCTCTTTGGGGGCATAATGCTCCATTATTGTAGCGTTATATACATAGCTTTACATGGAGGAATAATGAGACGCATCTTCAGTGTGGTACTGGCGATGACTTCGCTACTATCCTTGCTACTCGTCGGCAACGTTTCCGTCGCAAACGCGGCGACTCGTCATGACAACGATAGCACATTCTCGCATATCTTTTACATCATGATGGAAAATCATGGAGACAAAGAGATATTGGGCAATACCGCCGATGCACCTTACATCAACTCACTTGCCAGCCGTTATAGTGTTGCAACTCAGTATTTCGGGGTAACGCACCCCAGTTTACCCAACTATCTAGCTGGCATTTCGGGCAGCTTCCAGGGCATCTGGGATGATTGTGCAGCAGGTCCTACCAGCACCTGTGCGCCTCAAGAGTTTGGCCCTGACTCTGGCTATACTAATGGTAAAGAACTTCTGACACCTGCTGAAATCGCGAGTGCCACAAAAACACCCCACTGGTTTAGTAATCAAACCATTGTTGACCAACTCGAAAATCACGGACTCTCTTGGAAAGCGTACATGCAGTCGATGCCAACAACGGGATACACCGGAGCGGCCTCTCCTGTGATCAATGGCAAGCCCGTTCAACTGTATGTGCAGAAGCATAATCCATTTGAATACTATAGCAATATCCGCAATAACCCTGCACGTATGCAGAAGATCGTTCCGTTCTCCCAATTCGGGCAGGACCTTGCAAACAACACGGTGCCAAATTTCGTGTGGATCAGCCCCGATACCTGCAACGACATGCATGGCATCGCCCCTGCGAGTGCTCAACTACTTGGCATTCCAGCATGTGGCTATCCAAAATCTGGTCTCGATCACGGAGCAATTCAGCTAGGTGACGATTTCGTGCAGGCAACCGTCTCTGAAATTCAGGCATCCAAAGCCTGGACGAAGAAATCAGCGATTGT
>CAXTWV010000456.1:0-3301 GCA_964248005.1 uncultured Ktedonobacteraceae bacterium
CCAACACTAACACTGTCAGTCCCACTACAACCTGCACCGGACGTGTGTTTTTCTGAGGAGCTACAACACGCACGATGTACTCGCCCAGCAACGAGCCAACCGCCACCGTTCCCAAGGCCCAAGCCGCGATAAGTCCTATCACGACGATAATCGCCAGTGGAATAGAAATGATAAGCGCGACTAGAATAGCCAGCACGGGTAGTGCTAGCAGTATACTCAAGAGGCCAAGCACAAGACTACGACGCATCTTGCTTGTGACCGTGGTACGCACTAACATTACATGCTCTGGCAATAATACGATAAGTAAGGCACCTAACGCGACCCATGCAAGTGTAGACCAAAAGCGAAAATCTGGTCCCGCGTCACTCATTAACAGTTGATCCATACTCTTAGGACAACCATCAAGCGTTCCGTGTAAATGCTGATCGCCACCGAGAGTCCAGGAACCCTGACACAGGTGAATATCGCCATAGACGGCAGCGTTATTCTGCAAGGTGATACTGCCACCATATGCAGTGATTGTTCCGTGAACCGTTCCATCAATGATAACACTTGTGCCAAATGCTACTACGTCGCCTTGTACCTCACCTTGTATAACTATTGTGCCACCAAATGAGGTAACGTTGCCACATACTATTTCGTCGCCATCTACGACAGTATTAGCACCAAAGGAAGGGCCTTGATGTGAGCCGGTGCAAACCTGCTTTGTTTGCTCACCCTTCTGGTCAATACGTACCCCTGCTGCAAAGGCACTGGGCATATGACTCGCTTGGATGCATTCCACGAATAAGAACGCTGCGAGGAGTACTAGTCCCGGCAGCGTATAGAGTACCAAGTGTTTTTGTACAGCTTTTCGCATACCATAACTCCCTATCATGCTTACAGAGTCTCTTTTTCTCAAAGAAAAGGGCCTGGTGAAGCATGATCTTCGCCACCAACCTTATGCCTCTCGTGGAGGGCGCATCAGGCGAAGCCACATCCCCATCATGAGTACCACTACAAAGCCAACTCCTGTGAGGAGAAAACTATTGTGTGTTACAACAGTCAAGCCTGTTTGTATGTATTGTCCCAGTACATAGAGTACGTCAACTACATGACTGAGCAAAAGCAATACATGTACCATGAAATCGGTCTGTACAAGCGTTATAGCGAGTAGGAGGAGTGGAATACTGCCGAGTGTAAAGAACAGAATTGCGGCAAAAGCTGTGCCGCCTGTTCGTAACCGCGCGACACGAGAACGCTGTTGCTCATGAAGCGTTTCAAGTTGTTGTGAGATTTGTTTACGTTGTTGTACTGCCTGCATGATTGAGTGCGTTGAAACACTGCCCGTGTTAGAGAAGCTGTGTACAATCATGGGTTGTGCAGTCTCGTGTGACGTTCTCAGGAGTGCATCCATACTGCGTTGACGTTGCTCAAAGGCACGACAACCACTACACCTGTTCAGGTGTTCCTGAAGCGCAGTTGCGTCAGCGTCATCGGTGTCACGCTGCTGAGCCAGCACTAGTTTAACGTCGTGACAACGCATCATTCTGCTCCTCTTCGAGAACCGAACCGTTTTGCATATAGCGTGCTAACAGTTCACGCGCACGATGAAGACGCGCCTTGACCAGAGCAGGTGTCAGGTTGAGGGCGTTGGCAATTTCATCATAGGAAAAATCGTGCCAGTAGCGTAACACGATGACAGCACGATACTTCCCAGGCAAGCGTTGTAAGTATGTCTGCACTTCATCATGTTGCTCACCACGCAAGGCCGATTGCTCAGGACTCACGCCAGCATCGACAATCCATTCGAGGAATGGTACATCCTCTAAAGGAAGTGCGAGAAAGCGTCTCCGTCGCAACTGGTCAATTGACAGGTGTGAGGCAATTGAAAGCAACCATGTACTAAATTTATGCGCTGGCTTGTAGGTAGCGAGTTGCGTATAGGCTCGCACAAATGCTTCTTGCGTTACATCTTCGGCCTCAGTCGCGTTACCAAGCATACGATAGGCAAGGTTTTGGACTGCATCTTTATAGCGTTCAACGAGCACGGCAAAGACGTTCTGGTCGCCATGAAGCACCAGTTCAACTAGCCCGGCATCGCTCATCGCATCAACCACCACCCCTGTATTTGACAAAGTGCTTCTTACACTCGCAGTATCAGCGGTCTGTGTAAGTGTACCAGTAGTGCTAGCGCGTTGTCCCCGACGGGTTCCACGTGCTGACTGGGCTATCGACCCAATGACCCCTAACGGATTTGCAGCATTTATCGTCGATTCTAACATATATTCACCGCTCATTGCTTACTTTTTCATTCAGTATATAGAAGAGATATAACAGGCTCCCTCCTCATCAGCATATACGAATTGTTGCTAAAAAAGTTGTAATCTTTCGCAACACACTACTCTGCCGAAACAAGGGCAATCGAAGAGGAAGCACCTCTGTAATCTCATATAGTATAACATACATATGTGAAAAAATATTCATTTTGTAGCCAGTAACATTTCACAAAATGTGAAGAAACATACAGAGGCCCCAAATTTCTTGAGCAAAGCTTGACTCTTCGTACAAGGTTTCTTGATACAGGCGTACTATGCTATGTAAGTCGCAGGTTATAGCGGCACAACTAAAACGTCTAACGTTTTATAAACACATATTATAAGAAATCTGTCATAGAACGACTGTAATAGGAGACTTTACATATCATGATACGACGCACACTTTTCATACTTATCGGTAGCGCGACTGCGCTCCTGTTGATCCTCATTGGTATAGCCGCTTTCATATTCTGGCCGATAGTCACGTCCGCGCACACCAGTCAAACAACTGCTACACCAACTACCGCGCCAGCCGTGACAACAACGCCAACCGTGAAAAGCGGTACAGCACTTGCCAAGTTGCTGAGACAGTCTGCACCTGATATCAAGACGCAGATCGCGCAAGGATTAAAGTTAACACCCGAACAGCTTACGACTCAGCTACAAGCGGGGAAGACGTTGAACGAGGTAGCAACAGCGCAAGGTGTCTCAACAATACAACTACAGACAATTGTCACAAATACGTTAGAGACAAGCCTTAAACCTAGCGTCGATGATGGCACTCTCACACAGAAGCAGCTTGATAAGTTCGCGAAGAGATATGCGAGCAATCCAGCATTATTGGACAAGTTGTTAGGTGGCAAGGCTATAAAAGCTACGCCTAAGGTTACTCCTACTCCGGTACAATAAGGTCTGATGAACTTCGACAACCACATGCGGGAATTCATATCGGTAGGGGCACAATTCATTGCGCCCAACGATGGGTGGGGAGGGGTTCACGTTGG
>CAXTWV010000457.1:0-3275 GCA_964248005.1 uncultured Ktedonobacteraceae bacterium
TGCCGCTATTATACACGAAACAGGAAATATCGTCGAGTGGGTCATGCTAAAATTTGACAAAGAGCATCTCTCTATGCTACTCTAAGCTTGGCAAAGAAGGGCATTATATGTACCGTTTACAAACCTAAAACGATGCTACAGCAAGGAGGCTAGCCCAGTTATGGCTAGTCCTTTTTTTCTACTATACAAGACAGAACGTAGCTAGCAATCTTTGTATCCCCATTTTCAATCAATGTATAGATATTCTCAAACAGGAAAAACATCATGGCACGAATAGTCGTCGCAATGAGCGGCGGCGTGGATAGCTCAGTCGCCGCTGCATTACTCAAAGAGCAAGGTCACGAAGTAATTGGTATTATGTTACGTCTCTGGTCTGAACCAGGTGTGATCGAGTCAGAAGACGATGGTGTTGAGCGGGTTGCGCAAAATAAATGCTGTTCGCTTGAGTCGGTTGATGATGCACGTCGTGTTGCTCGTATGCTCGATATCCCATTCTATCTTGTCAATGTGGAAGAAGAGTTTAAGCACAAAATAGTTGACTCCTTTTATGAAGATTACGTCGCAGGTCGCACACCAAACCCATGCTTGACGTGTAATCGTCATATTCGCTTCACCGTCTTGCTCAATCGTGCGCTGGCACTCGATGCTGACTATCTAGCGACGGGTCATTATGTGCAGGTAGACGATCATCCTATTACTGGCAAGCGACGACTCCGACGCGCCGTTGACCCTGAAAAAGACCAATCCTACGTATTGCATGTGCTTAATCAGCATCAGCTTGCTCATGCTTGTTTCCCTCTAGGCGGCTATACCAAGCCACAGGTCCGTGCAATGGCAGCCGAGCGTGGTATGACCGTGGCAACTAAGGCCGAGAGCCAGGAAATATGTTTCGTCGCGCAAAATGATTATCGTGGCTTTATTGATCGTTATGCAGCGAAGCACGGCGACTATGAGCCAGAATTGGTAGGTGCAGGTGTTGCGACAGCTAGAACACCACTCATCACATTGCCAAAGCCCGGTCCAATCTACGATCAGCAAGGCAAAACATTGGGACGGCATCGCGGCCTTGCATACTACACCATTGGGCAGCGTAAAGGTTTGGGTCTCACTTCACAGGAGCCATTGCATGTGCTTAACATCGATGCAGAACAGAACGCGATCATCGTTGGTCCTGCTGTTGCACTGGACAAGCATACATTTGTAGTTGGAAACATGCATTATCTCAGTGGAGAAACACCGAGCGCACCATTTGACGCGCTGGTACGAGTACGCTACAAGGCCACAGAACAACCTGCCCTCGTGACACCTATTGAGGGAAATCGTGTGCAGGTAACACTAAAAAATCCACAACGGGCTATCACCCCTGGACAGGCAGCCGTTTTTTATGGCGGAGCGGATGGTGATGAGGTGTTGTGTGGAGGCATCATTGCATGACAGATCAAGCACATATTAGGAACTTTTGTATCGTTGCCCATATAGATCACGGTAAGTCAACACTTGCTGATAGGCTCCTAGAATACACCGGTACTGTCTCCAAACGAGACATGATGGAGCAGACGCTCGATCAAATGGATTTAGAGCGTGAAAAAGGCATCACCATCAAGGCGCAGGCAGTTCGTATGCTCTACACAGCATTGAATGGTGAAGAATACGAACTAAACCTGATCGACACCCCTGGACATGTTGACTTCACCTATGAAGTCTCGCGTAGCCTTGCCGCTTGTGAAGGCGCATTGCTCGTTATCGACGCAACGCAGGGTATCGAAGCTCAGACTTTAGCGAACTTATATCTTGCGCTAGAGGCCGATCTCGCTATTATTCCGGTGATTAACAAAATTGACCTACCTAGTGCCGACCCCGAAAAGGTGAAGAAAGAGGTAGAGGATGTCATTGGCATACCAGGAGAAGAGTGTATTCTCGCCTCCGCGAAAGAGGGCATTGGCACGCAAGACATCCTTGAGGCGGTTATTCAACAAATTTCACCACCAAAAGGGGACCCGGAGCAACCACTACGCGCACTCGTCTTCGACTCTCACTATGATGCCTATAAAGGTGTGATAGCCTACCTGCGTGTTGTGGATGGTAAACTGCGCACAGACGAACGCGTCTCGATGATGGCCGTTGGAAGCACAACCGATATCCTTGAGGCGGGCTACTTTCACCCACGCCTCACCTCGGTCGGAGAACTCACAACAGGTGAGGTTGGCTATATTGCCACAGGCTTCAAGAACGTCAAAGATTGTCGTGTTGGTGATACTGTCACGGTCCCCAGTGCTCTAGGCGATGTCGAGATGTTGCCGGGCTATAAACCTGCGAAACCAATGGTGTTCGCAGGTCTCTATCCAGTAGAAGGGAATGAATATCCTCTTCTACGTGACGCGCTGGATCGTCTACGGCTGAACGATGCCTCACTCTTTTATGAACCGGAAACCTCAAACGCGTTAGGCTTTGGCTTCCGTTGTGGCTTCCTGGGCTTATTGCATATGGAAATTATCCAGGAGCGTATCGAGCGCGAGTACAATCTGGATATTCTTGCCACCGCTCCAAGTGTCGAATATCACGTTCTCAGAACAAATGGCGAGAGTATTGAGGTTGATAATCCATCTGAGATGCCACCGACAAACGAGATTGAGGATATCGAGGAGCCGATGATGGAAATATCGGTCTTCGCACCTGCAAGCTACATCGGCGCGATTATGGACCTCGTGATTACGCGCCGTGGTATCTTCAAGGAAATGAAATATATTGAGGCAACGCGTGTGCTCTTGACCTATACTATGCCTCTCGCGGAAGTAATCATTGACTTCTACGATCAACTGAAATCGCGCACTCAGGGCTATGCCTCACTGGATTATACCTTTGGAACCTACCAGTCGTCCGACCTTGTGAAGCTAGATATTCTTGTCAACGGACACCCTGTTGATGCACTCTCATTGATTATTCACCGCGATAAAGCCTACTATCAAGGTCGTGCGCTCGTTGAGAAGTTACGTGGACTCATTCCTAGACAGCTTTTCGAGGTGCCAATTCAGGCCGCTATCGGCTCCAAGATTATCGCACGTGAGACGGTCAGAGCCATGCGTAAAGATGTGCTTGCCAAGTGTTACGGCGGTGACATCTCGCGTAAACGTAAACTGCTAGAGAAGCAAAAAGAAGGCAAGAAGCGTATGAAAATGGTGGGCAACGTAGAGATTCCACAAGAAGCATTTATGGCAGTACTCTCACTAGGAGAGTAAACCCTATCAACGCAACGTTCTCCGCTATACACAACGTTC
>CAXTWV010000458.1:0-3265 GCA_964248005.1 uncultured Ktedonobacteraceae bacterium
GATTTCGTTCGTGGACCGTAAATGCGATCTGCCATTGCGTCAACGGTTGCTATGATATCTTTCACGACTGGTTTGTGTTGAAAAAAGATAACCTCGCTTGCGGCATCACGAAATGACTCCTCGGTGACATTTAGCCCTTGATACACAAGCAGAAGTAAATGGCTGCAATTCGCTTTGCGGACTTTTTCGACTTTACGCCGTAAGTAGTCGGGATGCCAAAACCCTACCAGTTCCAGGATGATTTTACGCGAGTCGTCCTGATCGTCAACGAACGTAAAGTCTGGTATCATAACTGTGTCACCAAGCAGGAGAAGTTCACTTTCCCGCTTGAGTTGCCAATGTCCTCGTTTGCTGCCTATTTTTTGCTCAAACTCCTCGGCGAAATCAGCTTCGAGACGGCTATCAAAAGCACCGGAACGCTTGAAGTGGGAACGCAAAGAAGACGTGTAGTCAAGCTTGTAGGTGAGTGGAAGACGTGTTTGGGGAGGATGTACCGTTGCTTGTAGTTGCCATTGTTCGCATAAGAGCAACGCAGGAAGAAATACAGCCATTTGTCTGCCATAGCGTAGTGTTGAGGAAACAAATGGTGAGATTGGCCCATCAAGTGTGATGCGATATCCTCCCTCAGCTTTCGGTTCGGCCCAAAACATCAGCTTGAAATATTTGATGTATTTCCACAAATCCTTATACGAACTCGCTGCGTCAATGGTGATTTGAGAAGCCCAATACAATACTCCTCGTGCCAACTCAAGGTTATAGCGCTCAATCAACTCGTTTGGAGTCCATTGTTCGCCCGTTGCCTGTAAAATATAGTTGGCTGGTCTATCCGCATACAGCGTTTCTTCTAAGCTATCTGTTGTCGTCTCGAATTGACGAGCGACTTCTAGCATAATTTCCTGTTTCGTCTTCGCTTGAAAAAGATGAGGCTCAGAGAAACTAGGCCCTTGACGAAACAGGCATTCTCGTAGCTGAGGTGGTGGTACAGGTGTTTCGCGCGGTGTAAAGGTTGCCTCGCCAGTCACGACCTTTGCTAACCCTCGAACAACAACATAGTCCGTGCGAATCCCCTCATACGTTTCTAACGCCGTTTCCCATTCATACAATGTGTGGCTTATATGTTGTTGAAAAAGCATAAGTATATCTTTGGCTGTCTGTTGCCAGTTGGGACTAGAACTATCAAGCATATTCACGCATAGTTCTGTTCCTCTTTGTCGCAAAAGAGGTCTCACAAGGTCAGCAGTGAGCATAAGTTTCCTTCTAATCTAACAGATAAACGGTTTGTAGAGACTTTAACTCATTGCATCAATCGTCTTCAATAGCAATACTCTGCCTTTGTTTACGTAACAGGATGAAAAGAGAGACAAGCAGTCCACTAAGCACTACACCAAAGGTGATACCATAATAAATGAGCCAATTTACTTGCGTCGCATAGTGTGGCGACCCTGGAATGTAACTTAGTATACAGGCGAAGGTGAAGTACCAGAGTACCATTATCGTTAGCCCTTTCGCGCTCGGTCCTTTTTCCGTCCATAGAGGAACTATCGAGAGCGCAATCCACGGCAAAAGTGCGGGGACATACCAGGGAAAGACGTGCGCGTAAGTAGCTAGCGTGACTCCAATCAGAAGCAATACTCCCAACTCTATACTCATACATCTCCGTAGACGCCCAATCAATACGGAAACCAGAGTAGTACTGATGATCAGTCCCTCAACGGCATAGACAACATCCTGGATAATGCTGTGTTTTATATGTAGGTTCGTTCCAGTAATAAATAATACATTTTGTACAACTCCGATATGAGCTTCTCCCTGACTGGTGATTGCGGCGATTGGTCCTCCACTTCCTAATAAAAGGCCATGACCGAGGAAAACAAAGGGTATATAGCCTAGCACAATCGTTACCGCACATGCCATAAGTAGTCCCCAATCGCGTTGGCGTACCAGTACAAGCAGTAAGACGATAGGGTATAACTTTGTAAGCGTCGCCAAGCCGATCATGACACCTGCAAGAATCCGTAGATGGCGTTGGGAGCTAACGGCACACAAAACCGCGAGTACGCTAAAGGTGATCGTTACTGCATCGATATGACTCTCAATGGCAAATTCGACAATAGGGAGTGGACACCATGCGTAGAGAAGCACGTAACGCGGGTCACGTCCCTTACAAGTGAGCAATGCCATAAGTGCTACACACGATACAAGATCGCATAGGATAAAGAGGCTTTTGAGTCCAATAAGATTCGTTGGACTTAAGAGATATCCTAGCACAAAGAAGAATTCTGCTCCTGGAGGATATTTTGTAGGAGTATCACGAAAAGCAGCATGAGTAAATAAGACGTTACGTAGTGGTATCAGTAGCTGATTATTAGGAGCATACTGATAGGGGCTATACCCATGTACAATCACTCGTGCATCCCATAGATACCTCCATGCGTCAGGCGATAGTCCAGGAGGTAGGTTTATGAGCATTATGCGAAAAATAATCGCCCCGACAAAAATAATACCTACCTCATACCAAAGAAAGCGTTTGCTTGTCTGTCTACTTGTCATTATCCATAAGCTAGCTACAAGGTAACAAAGAAAGCAAAAAGCCCAAGCCACGATAAACGAAATCATTTGCCGATGTAGTTGGGATGCTGCTAACGAGAGTATTACATAGCTGAAGACCGAAAAGAGTAAAAGTACGGAGAGAATAGCTAACCGTCTCCGTGGATGCAGTGTAAACGAAGTGGAGCTATTGTGAAGAGACGATGCCTGTGGCTGTAAAGCGAATGGCATAGGACACTCCTGATTTAGAATTCGCCCTCTGGTTCGTCTATCGTCTCTGGTATCCCTGCACCCCTGTAGAGTGCCTCCATTGGAAAGTGTATATCGAGGCTTGTAAGTTCGATCTCGTCACCTTGCTCATAAAATTCGATATTTGTCCAACCCTTCAATGTGCGGCGGTATACCTCAACAGCTTGATATCTCCGTGCTACCATGATGAAGCCTCCTTGAAACTAGAGGTAAGTTATTATTCTACGCTGTAACGTATAATAACACACTCTGTAGGGGTCTAATTCTATTACACCTTTTGGCAATTGAGAATGTTCACAGAATTGATGAAACGTTTCAACGTGTTCTCCAACATGGTCAATCGCCGAAAGGGTGTAATAGAATTAGACCCCTACATTGGGTCGTACTATACGGCGTTTTTGTTCTCACGCATTGACTCTACAAATGCTGCCAACTGGTCAATTTCCTCTTTTGTAGTATTGGCAATCAA
>CAXTWV010000459.1:0-3238 GCA_964248005.1 uncultured Ktedonobacteraceae bacterium
TAGCGACTCGGAATGAAGATTAGGACAAGACAGTAGAGGGAGGCTAGCACGAGAAAGATGCTGTAGGTAACTGCGATAATGCGAGAGATGAGGAATGTGTCTGTCGTAATGCGAGGTCGTAAGCTACGAATGACAAGGCGTAGTGCGACGAAGAGAATGCCGAGCAAAAAAAGCACGGCGAATATGCGGATACCGAGGCTCCCACTGAAGAGCAAGAGAGGAATAATAACTCCACCAAAGGCGAGCAATGCACCTACGATATCGAGAGCTGCAATGCCCATAAAAAAGCCTTCATCATATTGCCGATGAAGAAGCATTGGGGTGACGCGCAGGAGTATATAGACTCCTGCGGCGTATCCGATAAGACTAACAATGACCCAAAGGACATACTGCATAATTTCTTCTATCCCCACGTAAAGTCATGAGCATTCGCAAGGAGCATTCGCCCATGTGTATCTCCCGGTGAAAACACGTAGACATCAGGAGTTGTTGTTGTATCCATTGCCTCAGTACTTTGCAACACGAACGCCCCACTATCGGTACGCCACGTTACCAGACCGGCTAAATTCGGCGCATATTGCTGTACAGATGTTGGGTTCGCAAGCGATGTCGTATAGGGGCCACGTTGCGTGGTCATAGAATATGCTGTCGCGACCACTGTTTGGCTATCGGGTCCCCATGCTAATGTAACGTCTTGGCTTAAGGCATCGGCAGGTACCTGAGCAAAAAGTCCTGTTGTCGAGTTATCACTTAAATTCAAGGCTTGTACCGTTCCGACTGCTTGAGCTGAACCAGTAGATGTTATCATCTGTGCGACAAGCTGTTGACCATCAGGCGCGACATCCCATCCTGGCCTTACAAATGCACCAGTTTGTGGTGTGCCACACCATGGCTCACTTCCCATTTGCAGAAGTTGCTTGCTTGGCATCTCAGGATGTGCAAGCGAGTGACTATAAAGTATCAGCTGACTTTGCTGCTCAAAAGGATGTACGACGACCTGATAAAAAAGTTGCCCGCTACTATAGTGCATTGAAAGTAATAACGGCATATCCTTTTGAGGATCAAAAAGTGTCGCCGCATGTAGTGTACTCACAGGTACTACAAGTGAGAGCGTTTGTGCTTGTACATCATAGCGATACAATCCTGTACCGGTCTTACCTGGACCACTATTATACCATGCTAATAGATGCGTTGAATCCTGCCAAAACGCGTATTGCCATGAATCCATGCGTGGAGCACCATTTGTTTGTACATTGCTTACGACTGATGGAAGCGTTATTTGTGTGAATTGCTGCGTTTTTGTGTTCAGAACGTAGAGCGCACCATTCGCACCATAATCGGGTGCAGGACACCCTCCTCCGCCGATACCATTAGGAGCAGCAATTGTAATGCTTGCGATATAGGCATCATCAGAGGACCAAAGTGGTTGATGCCAGAAGACGAGTGGGGATTTACTATAATCGAAGTGTGTCATTTGAACAGGTTGTGTACCATGCAGAGCTACCCATAACTGATCTTTACGCACAAAGGCATAGGAAGAGCCGAGTGTACCTGCAGGCGCGGACGATACGTTTTGTGCTGATGATGTAGAGGTAGGAAGAATGGCAGGTGTGCCACTCCCATGATCGGGTGTACCACTCGGTATCGCACCCACTCCCGATTGACCACACGCCGCTAGCAGGAACACACATAAGAGCAGGAACGGAAATAGGACTACTCCTACGATTTTCTTAGACACAGGAAAACTCCTCTCAACTACGTACATCTCGGTAGATACTGCATAAAGGGCAAACACAGGTGGTAAGAATAGATTATTTTCTATTCGCCACTATGTATCAACGCATTTCATCTACTGAGCAGTATACAAGTAGGTAATTTGGTTAAGCAACAAACCGTTTGACGATAGCCATATTTTCCTCTATGATGAGGTCCTAGCAGATAGTCGTATTCGTACTCATGGTATAAGTAAGGTGTGGGATGTATGGCTGAACTCATGTGGAAAGGTAAAACTTCCCCTTTCGATAGCTCTCACTATGACGCATCCTCTCACCTATCCGATCTACAAACAATTGCACAGTATCCAGCTGCCTCTTTGCAAGAGTCTTTAAACAGTTTCCCGTCTGTAACAAAAGACTGGCATAATCGACTTATTTTTGGTGACAAAACTGATGTACTTCCTGCTCTCCTAACCGATTTCGCCGAGAAGGTACAGCTTATTTATATTGATCCTCCATTTATGACTGGTCGTGTTTTCTCACGAGGTACGGAAGTAGCGTATAAAGATACGTGGGGAAATGATATAGATGGTTATCTCCAATGGCTATACGAAACACTAATGCTCCTTTATGCATTACTAGCAGAGCATGGAAGTTTGTATGTTCACCTGGATTGGCGCACAACACACTATGCAAAATTGCTTCTTGATGAGATTTTTCAGGCAGCGTTACGAAATGGAGGCGGATTTAGAAATGAGATTATCTGGCACTATCAATCTGGCGGACGCTTACAAAAAGGATATGCAAGGAAGCATGATACGATTTTGCTTTATACAAAGTCAGCGAACGCCTGCTTTCATGGTGAGAGAATAGGTGAACGGCGCGGGTCGCAGAAACGCAATAATATGCGGAAAGAGGTAGATACCGAGGGACGTATCTCGTGGACAATTCGTTCTGCCGGACGCCTTTATACCTATTCCGAAGATTCATTGATGACACCGAGTGATGTGTGGAGCGACATTCATCATCTGCATCAGCGCGATCCCGAACGGACTGGCTATGCAACTCAAAAACCTGAAGCTTTGTTGGAACGCATTATTGCGGCCTCTTCCGAAGAACATGATCTGGTGCTCGATTGCTTTTGTGGGAGTGGGGTCACGCCAATTGTAGCAGAAAAGCTGAAACGTCGCTGGATTGCGTGTGATAAGGGTGAAGTGTCGATCAATACAACTCGCACACGCCTTCTGGCAAGTGAGCATACCTTGCCGTTTATGATTCAGCAGATTGTGAAGTAGCTCATAGCCCGGAGAGCTAGGCTAAATGTATACTTCTTATGAAGCGATATAATTTCTTGTTCCAGCGTATTGTATAATGTATCATATATATTCTTATTGACCCACTTATATTTTTTCTCTATAGGACCAACTTTGTAGGGGCCGATGATTGGTGCATCCGGTAAGAAACAAGGGGACGCGCACATTGCTTCGCTCGTGCTGAGGACGCGATACATCGGTCCCTACCGT
>CAXTWV010000460.1:0-3238 GCA_964248005.1 uncultured Ktedonobacteraceae bacterium
AAAAAATGGATGTTTATCAGCACCAATCCTTTTTTCCTACATGAGCATCGCTTAAAAGAGTCCTACATCATTTGCCAAATCGCCAAGGCCACCGAGTAGTCCTTCCTCTTCACGACGATGGTGACGATGATGCTCGTAGCCGCCATAGCCCATGTCGCCCTCGACACGGTTTTCTATAGAGTTCTCGACGCCATGCAGCAGCATTTCCCCACCAATCACGGCAGCCGCACCACCTAAAGCACCCATTGCCATGTTGCCATTGTTGCCTTGTAGAAAGTTGCCTACGCCTCCAAACATGCCTTGTTGCCCCTGCGCTTGCATATTGACGGGTGTAGGTACAACACCAGCAAGACTTGTACGGCAGCTTGGACAGTTTGGTGTCCCCATCGGAGCCATTGCCATACACACCGGGCAACGTAGCGTCATCGGCTGCTGACCCATCATCGGCTGCGGTTGATAGCCACCCTGATTATACTGTTGTGGATATTGAGGTTGCTGATATGGTGCTTGCCCATAGGCCGACTGTGGATATTGTCCAGGTTGGCCTTGCTGTTGCCCATAAGGTTGTTGTGCGTATTGTCCAGGGGCTGAAAGTGGACTGCCACACCCTCCACAAAAGCGCGTGCCAGGAGCATTTTGCCGACCACATGCAGTACAAAAGGCAGGTGCCGTAGCGACTGGTTGTGCGACAGGAGCATTCATGTTCTGTCCACAATGGATACAAAATGCAGTATCTATTGGAACTTCCTGCTGACAAGCGGGACAAGGACGTGTTGTAGGGTGTGCTTGCACAGGGGAGGCGACTGGTTGAGCAGCGTGTAGTGCTGAACCGCAGTGGATACAAAATGCAGCATGCGCGTTGACCTCACCACCGCAACGTGGACATGCTGTTATAGAAGATACATTGCCAACGGGAGCTACTGTAGACTGTACAGGAGTTCCGCAATGTTGACAAAATTTCTTTCCAGTGACATCGCTGCCACAAGAGACACAGGTTGTCATCTATTTTTCCTGCCTTTCTTATGCGCAAGAAGGTTTTGTACTTTTATTATTGTTAGACGCAGTGTAGCACAGTTCCTCCAATTCGTCGAGATTATTTTTTCATCATGGCTGACTATACTCCGTGGCGCATGCGCCACGGAGTATAGTCAGCCATGATGAAAAGCGATGTTACTCTGCTAACAGTTCCTCGATTTTCTCCTCGATGGTGACAGCCGAGGGAAAGAACGCCTCCTCTTCCGCAACATTATAGGGGGCCGCAGGAGCATTAATGGCAGAAATGAAGGCTGGCGTGCTGTCCAGGTCATAGAAGCAGTTTTCAACGATCCAGGAATGGATATGGCGTCCAAAGCTGGTCAGGTCGGACTCTTCTGTGACGACAAGCACGCGGTTTGCTTCTTTCACAGCCGACGCGACAGCCGCTTCATCAAATGGCGCGAGTGTGCGCAAGTCTACAACCTCAATCGCTCCACCATGTTTTTTAACGATATCGGCCGCCGCCGTACACGCTTCCAGTACCATGACGCCCCACGCAATAATAGCGAGACTCGTTGGTCCCTCACCAATACGTAGGCGGCGTGCTTTTCCTAAAGGTTGTGTGTAGTAGCCTTCGGGTACATTCCAATACTCTGCCATAGCAGGAATGATGGTACCGGCACTATCCTTTGGCGGTTCAGAACGATAAAGGCGTCCACGTTCTAAAAAGACAACGGGCGACTGCGCACGCGCTGACTCTAGCAAGAGTCCTTTCGCGTCAAATGGTGTCGAGGGACACACGGTAATCATTCCTGGTACCGTCGTAAACCATTGCTCACCTGCGTTAGAATGTCCATAGGCGCCACCACCAGAACCACTACTTGAAATTGGACCACCACCACCACTACCTGATTTTGTACGAATCAGCAGTGGCACATTCCAATCACCATAGCTTTGATATGAGATACGAGCCGCAAGCCGAAGCGTTTGTGTTGCGGATTGATGATAGTCAACAAATTGTAGTTCAGCACAACGTGCCTTACCGTCTTTCATTCCTGCACCAGCCGCGATACCGACAATCAATTGCTCATTCAGTGGACTACTAATCGCACGACCTGGATATTGCTTCACAAGTGTGGCTGTAGCTCCAAAGACACCACCCTTCGGACTTCCTACATCTTGCCCATAGACAAAGAAGTCGGGGTCACGTTGTGCCAATTCAGCCAGAGCCTCGTTAATGGCTCCAAGCATCGTTATAGAGCGACGCGGACCACGTGGCGTGTTTTGTTGCCATTGTGGAACATAGAGCACATGGTCCATCACACGATCAGCCGTTGGCTCTGGCTCCTGCAACACCTCACGCTCAAGACGCTCTAGCTCGGTGCGGATTTCGCGACGGATCGCGTCGATATCGCTCTCTTGCAGATGTCCATGCTCAACAAGCCAACGCGCAAAGTTCTTTACAGGGTCCTTTGTTGCCGTGGTATATTCGATCTCTTCTTTCTTACGGTATGCTTTGATATCGGTGCTACTCGAATGTGGGTCAAGCAAACCAAGACGGAGATGCATCAGAACAGGACCTTGACCAGTGCGTATGTGTTGCACAAACCGACGCGACGCCTCATACGTTGCCATCACGTCGGTCCCATCGACTTCTTCGGCGTATAAGCCAGCACCCTTTGCGTACTCGACGAGCGAGCCACCCCATTGAATAGAAGACTCAGCAGTAATTGCCCAGCCGTTATCTTCGACGACCATAAACACAGGCAGTTGATGTACCCCTGCCTGACGGAGTAATACGTTGAAGTCGTTTGTGGCAACAGAGCCATCACCGCCTGTGTAGAGAACCAGTTCATTGCCGCCATGTCGTTGAATAGAAAAACCAAAGCCGCCCGCGAACGGTGCTAGACCAGCAATCTCGCTAAAGCCCGGTAAGATACGATGACGCCTGCTACTATAATGCGATGGCATATTTCGTCCGGCACACATGGGTCCGGTAATGCGCGAGTAGGCTTCGCGTAACGGCCCTGCCATATCGCCCGTTCGTTGCAGCCATGCACCCAAATCTCGATAATATAATGCGAGCCAGTCGGTCGGTTCAAGTGCGGCAACAACAGCCGCCATCGTCTCATGACCAGCACAGCCGATATAGAAAGGATATTTGCCCTGCGTCTTACGTGTTTTTAGAAGATCGTTTGTAACTCTTGCCGTAACCATTGTGCGATAGAGCGCGACGACATCCAGCGACGCTGCTGATGCATTC
>CAXTWV010000461.1:0-1695 GCA_964248005.1 uncultured Ktedonobacteraceae bacterium
AAACGTGGTAGAAAAAAGCTCAGCAATTCTTAGCTTGATGCGTATGGGGTGTAATAGAATTAGACCCCTACAGTTCAACGCGATCCAAATATTATTGTTTCCGCAAGAACAGCCAGCCCTCACACCCCCCCGCTGTCGCACCGATAAGCAAAAATAGAGCTTCGTGCTGTCCCCCTGTAGCCGTGTTCGCGGGGAGAAAGATGCCGCTATTGAGCAAAAGATAGGCGAAGAGGGCAAGGACAGCACCGACGAAAGGACGCGTGAACCATGTGAGAATCACAAATACAGGGGCATCGACTGGTTGTGCGATGCGTCCCAAGGTAATGATACTGCTGATGCATCCACCTAGAAGACCATAGATCAGGACAAGCCACGGCACGCTCAGCAGTGTGAAATGGTCGTTCAAAACATCGTTCGCGATACCTACGCCTTGCACAACAGCGAACGCAAGAATCGCTAGCAAAAGGCAGAAAAGATAGAGCGCAAAGGCAACAAACCAACGTTGAGGATGTACCTTGATTGGCACGAGTTGTACTTGGCTCATGGGTGATGTATCCTGTTTACGTGCCACTTTTTCTAATTTTTCAATGGGGATTACAAGCGGTTCCGTCTGTTGCTCGGTTTGGGAAACCATCGAAGGTGATAAAGCCGCTCTTTGTGTGTTCTGTGCGGAAGGGGTGTCTGGTATCGCTGGAGTGACACTTAGTTGTGCCAATTTTGTGCTGTAAGCATCAGGCAGCCGTTGCTTTTTCGCAATCGAGGTGAGACGCCGAATGTAGATATCTAACGCATCATAACTCTTCGCTGAGAAAGGGTGAAGTGCCGTCGTATCTTGCCAGCCATAGGTGATACAGGGAAGTGTACGATTGCGGTACGTTTCTTGCACGACAACATGCATCGCTTGTGCATTGCTTTGTAGCGGTACATGTACAACGTCTGAAAGCGCGGGTTCATCGCCTCGTGCTTGCACCACATGTTGTGGAACACGATATAATATCCCCCATACCTCAGCATTGGGACGCGTATCAGGAACGATAGTCGCCACCGTTCGCTCTCCATGAGCCGCCGTTTCATAACTCCCCACGAACAGTCTATAGCCTTTTAGAATGGCTGGACCATAGAGGAGCGCAAGACCATCGAGTCGTTCAGGTGTGTTCAGAAGCGTACTATCCATTTCAAGTCCATACTCGAACAACCACGCGAACCCCTGTACCTCCGGTTCGGATGATGTCCCCTTATTCGTTACAAGTCGTTCGTCCTGCTCACCGTAGTCATCTGGCTCCTCTGGTAGTGGAGGAGCCGATGGTGGCTTTGTAGGAAAAGCTGAGAGGGTTGAAAATGCTCCCTGCGTGTCTTGAGATGCTGGTAATTGACTTGGTGGCAGTGTTGTCATCGTGTTATAGATAAATGGGCGTGGTGTATTGCCGCGTATAATAGGTGTGCCCGGCATGGCTTCTCGTTCCGTCGTCTTGTGCTCATCACTGTTCTGTGTATCCACGGTCTCTCCCTCCATACATGTCCCCGTTGTTTTGCCTATCACTTCTGTATAGGATACTGAGAATATGCAATTTCACCAAATGAATAGGACCGTAGCCCTACGCTTGACCTTGACAGAGTGACTTGTCATGCCATACCGTAACAAGAGAGAAAAATTTCCATCGGTACGGGCCCCTATATAACTGGGGGCCAAACGAG
>CAXTWV010000461.1:1705-3236 GCA_964248005.1 uncultured Ktedonobacteraceae bacterium
GTGGAAGGGCAACACGTCGGCAGCGATTCCCTTCCCTGACGTTTCCCCCACCCAACCCATCTTTGGACGCGATACATCGGTCCCTACCGATAACAGCATCAATCCCATTGAAGGGCGTGATGTACAGAAGGAGCAACGAACAATGCAGTATAGACACTTGGGAAGTGCTGGTGTCAATGTAAGCACGATTGGCCTGGGTAGTTGGCTTACCTATAGTGACTCAGTGGAAGAAAAGACCGCGATTGAATGCATCCATACAGCCTACAATCTTGGTGTCAATTTCTTTGATACCGCGAATGCCTATAATCGTGGTAAGACTGAATCGGTTGTTGGGCGAGCACTGCAAGAGTTTCCACGCGATTCGTATGTGTTGGCAACGAAAGTGTATTTCCCGATGGGCGAAGGGCCTAATGACCATGGTCTTTCACGTAAACATATCATGGAACAATGCCATGCGAGTCTGCGTCGTCTAGGAACAGACTATATCGACCTGTATCAGTGTCATCGCTATGATACTGAGACGCCACTTGAGGAGACGCTACGCGCCCTCGACGATCTGGTCTCACAAGGGAAAATTCTATATGCTGGTGTTTCGGAATGGTCGGCGGCACAAATCGCTGATGCCGTTGGTATTGCACACGAACAGCATTTGCACAAACTCGTTTCTAACCAGCCCGTATACAATATGCTAACACGCTATATCGAGCAAGAGATCGTGCCATTGTGTGAGCGTGAGGGCATCGGACAAGTCGTCTTCTCGCCACTTGCACAAGGTATCCTGACTGGCAAGTATAAGCCGGGACAGCAGCCAGAGCAGGGTACACGTGCCGCGAACGAGAAGCAGAATATGTTCATGAAGGATCTGATGAGCGATAAGACGCTTACCGCCGTGCAACACCTGCAAGAACTCGCGCAACAGCAGGGATACACCATGTCAAATCTCGCCCTCGCATGGATATTGCGTCAGCAAAATGTCAGTTCGGCTATTATCGGTGCCACAAAAGTGCAGCAAGTCGAAGAGAACGTCAAAGCCGCCGATATCACGCTCTCTGAAGATGTCCTCAAACAGATCGACAGTATCCTTGGCGATAGTGTGAGATACGATAGAGCGTAGGAAGTTGTGTTTCACTAACGCTATGTTATGTGGATACTCTGATGGACTTTGACAATCAAATACCGCCATTGCTATGTTCGGTTGTCAAAGTTCATTAGAGTGTCATTTTAATGCACGCCTTAAGAGTGGTTTCGCACGATGCATATACGTTTTCGCGGTTTGCTCTGGAATTCCAAGCACCTGAGCAATCTCAGCAAAACTAAGCTGTTCCTCATAGCGAAGCCGGACAATCGAACGATATTTCGCGGGTAGGGTACTGATCGCGTGCTGTACGAAAGATTGGAGTTCGTGTTGTTCCGCGACTTCTTCTGGTAAGGGATGGGGGTCTAGCAGTAGCGCGAGTTCTGAAACTTCGTTCGTCCTCACTCCTTTTTCAATCTCTGAAAAGGACCACATGCGTTTGCGACGCACCTCGTC
>CAXTWV010000462.1:0-3226 GCA_964248005.1 uncultured Ktedonobacteraceae bacterium
CCCTCACCCCCCCCCCACCCCCCCCCCCCCCCCCCCCCCCCCCCCCCCCCCCCCACCACGAATATTCAATTAGAGAAGAAGTGCTCGACATCACGGATGCTCGACGTTCTGCGGGCAGGTGGGAGCGCGTTTAACACCATCTTGCCGTAGCCTTTTGTGTGCAAGCGTGTATCTAAGATCGCCATTACGCCTCGGTCTTCGCGGGTTCGTAATAAGCGACCTAGCCCTTGTTTGAGGCGTAGCACGGCTTGTGGTAAGACGTAAGTGCCAAACCAGTTCTCGCCTGCAGCCTTCATTTGGGCTACACGGGCTTCATGTACAGGATCATCGGGTGGGTCAAAAGGCAATTTGTCAATCACAACGAGCGAGAGAGCCTCGCCTGCGATATCGACGCCTTCCCAGAAACTCTTGAGGCCAAAGAGGACCGATCCCTCTTCCTCGCGGAAACGTCGAGTGAGTTCAAGACGTGTCATGTCACCCTGCTTGAGCAAAGGATACTCTAAGTGCGGTGACATGAGTTCATAGGCACGCTCTAACATACGCTTACTAGAAAAAAGCAAGAAGGCACGTCCATGTGATGCCTTGACCAGCTTGTACATTTCACGCGCAATAGACTTCATATAGTCGTCGGATCCCGCACCATAGGTTGGTTCGGGCAAGTCGCGTGGCATATAGAGCAGGGCATTGCTCTCATAGTCAAAGGTAAGTGGCAGGATGCGCTCCAATACTTCATCAGGCTCATCGGTTTGTTCGAGTCCAACACGCTTGCGGAAATAGCCAAAGTTCGGCCCCTTCTCCTCTGGATGCATTGGGTTAGGGCCAATTGTGGCAAGGGTCGCCGAAGTGCAAATGACGTTGGTCTTCTTAAACAGTTTTTCTTGTAGCCAACCTGTGACATCGAGTGGGGCAGCTGAAACCTGTAGTTGAATTCCTCCGCGTTGTCCCGATGTTTGCACACGCTCGACATAATACACAAACTTGGTAGGCTGTGCTACCGAGAAGACGGTACGAATGTTTTCGCCAAGATTCTGTGTACGCTTGAGCAGCTTATCGTATAACTGTCCCTCTTTGTCGGGTAAGTCTTTCGGACGCTGTTTGCGGAGTGAGTCAGCGAGGTCCGAGATGACTGTTGCCAGCTTGAGACCCTCTTCTAATGGTGCTTCGAGGTTGATACGTCCCTTGAAGCCTGGATTGGCAACTTGCGCTAGTCGCTCCCATGTATGCGTTGATTGATCCAGCGCGTCATGTTGCAGGCTTAGTTGGCTGTGGTTGCGTAGTGTGCGTTGGCTGAGCAGTGTTTGTATTTGCGTTGGCCCGATGGTGATCGTAAACGAGCGCGTCGCCTCTTCCTCCAAATGATGGGCCTCATCCAGGATGATCACATCACGTTCGGGCAAGAGGAAACCGCCAATTGCTGCATCGAGCAATAACAGTGTATGATTGACGACGATAATTTGCGCCAACGCTGCCTGTTCGCGCATCTGGCGTACATAGCAGTCTGAATAATAGCCGCATTTGCTCCATGCACATTGATCGCTATCCGTCGCAACCTTGCTGCGAATATCGCTGGGGAGCTGAAAGCCGAGCGTCTCAAAATCGCCCATGAAGTCCGAGTCAGGATCGTTTGTGATATCCACCAGCCGCTTAAAATCAGTATTCTTGGCGTAGTACTGCATACCCGTTCGCTCATTCTCCAAACGGTCAATGCAGACATAGTTCCCAACGCCCTTCACCAGTGCCGCGCCAAAGTCTTTAATATGCTTCTGCACAAAGGGAATGTCTTTATAAAAAAGCTGCTCCTGCAACGCCTTGTTTGCTGTACTGATAATCGCCACTTTGCCGGAACGAACGGCAGGGATTAAGTAAGCAATCGATTTGCCAGTTCCAGTTGCAGCCTCGATTATAGCTGGAACATTCTCGTTTAGAGCGTGCGCAACCACCTTCGCCATCTCTATTTGTGCTGGTCGTTCTTCATATCCTGGAAGTTGTTGTGAAAGAATACCCCCTTGTTCAAGATCGGCGGAGACAATGCTTTGCAACCGCGAATTATTGATAGGGAGCGTAGATTTTTTCGGTCCAACACGTGTAGCAGGTTGCGCTTCTATAGGTATTGGGTCATTCTCTTGGGTAGATTCGGCGGGTGCAATCAATTGTGCCTCTACAACCTTTATGCCGTTATGTTTCTTTGATGAAGTGGAAATATCGTGATGTAGAACAGGTTCGACGGGCGCAATGAATTGCGCCCCTACCGCCGTTGCATCTTCATTGGCTACAGGTGATGGTGGTGTTGCTATTTTGTGAGCAATTGGTACGATAGGGCGTACTTTAGGACTTGGAGCGATTGCAACACCGAGTAGGGCCTTCAAATATGCATCGGCGAATGCCTGCACGGTTGGAAAGCGGTCTTCGGGCTTGTAGGCAAGTGCTTGCGTCAGGACGCGCTCTACAAGAGGTGAAATGGCAGTATTGATACTACTAGGCACGGGAAATGTCGTTTTTGCTTGTTGCTCTAACAAGAGGTCGCGTTCGGTTGCCTCGAATGGGCGGCGTCCACATAGCCACTCGTAGACCATGACTGCCAGTGCGTATTGATCGCTTGCGGCAATTGGCAGACCTTGTAAGTGTTCCGGGGCCATATAGGGAATGGCGAATGCTTCATCGTCAAGCGTGATTTCGGGTGTGCTCAACGAGAACTCGGTGATAAATGGATTTTTGCGAGCATCAACGCTGAGACTTCCGGGATGTAGGTTGGTATGTAGCGTGTTTTGTACATGTGCATAGTGTAAGGCGTCCGCTACAGGAGACAGGATAGGTCGTATGTCTGCGGGGGCATGGAGTTTGTCACTGGCAAAGAATTGACGCAACGTCTCACCATCTCGACGTTCTAGCACAAGATAGCCAAAGTCACCATCGAAATCAAATTTTTGTGTGTCGAGGATGCTACGATGTTTGAGCTTTTTCAGTTGAGTCGCACGCTTTTGGAAGGCTTCTTTGGCCTCAGATGAAGATAATGGGATATTGAGCCGCTTAATCGTAACGTCTTTTTTGCCATATTTGCTCAGGTAAAAGCTACTTGTAGAACTTTTGCTTACCAGGTCAAGAATCGTATAAGGGCCAATACGCTCAAGCTCTACCTCTGGCATATTCTTCTCGCTCTCCTCGTTCCCCAAAAATGCGAACACATGTTTGTCTTTGCAGTATAGCATAGCGTGCTAGAAGGAACAAT
>CAXTWV010000463.1:0-3203 GCA_964248005.1 uncultured Ktedonobacteraceae bacterium
CTTGCCGCCGCCGAAAAACTCCGTCAACAAAACTGGATAAGGGAAGATGAGCGCATCGTTCTGCTTAATACAGGCACTGGCTTAAAATATCCTGATACGGTTCGCGTGAATGTTAGCACATTGCAACCTCAAGACGATATTATGCTCGTCTAACTGCCAACACATATATAACGGTAGGGGCAGCAATTCATTGCGCCCAAAGAAGGGGGTGGTGGAGGGGCAACGTGTCGGCAACGATTCTCTTTCCTGACGTGAACCCCTCCCGACCCATCTTTAGGCGCAATGAATTGCTGCCCCTACCGTCGGGTTTATTATTGACTGTTAACACGCCAGATACGTACTACATTGTCATAATTGGCTGTCGCGAGTTGTGTATTATCGGGAGACCAGGATTGGCTGTAAGTGACGCCTGCTGTGATGGTTTGCTTGAGTTGTAGCGTCTGTGCGTCCATAATGTACATTTTTCCATCACCACCATAGATGGCGAGCAAGCGATTGTCGTGCGACCATTGGGCCTCGCCAATCGGTGCTCCCCCTGGCTCTTTGTAGGTTTGTAGTGTACGTCCACTTGTAATATCCCAGATGCGTGCTGTCTGGTCGCTTGCTGTTGAGACAAGATATTTGCTGTCATATGACCAGGCAACCGTTGATATGCTGTCTGTATGTCCGCTACAAATAAGCTTCGTTTTACCCGTAAAGGGTGCCCAGATACGCACGGTCGTGTCTTCCGAACCAGAGGCGATGCTGCTTCCATCGGGCGACCACGCTACATTCTTGATAGTATTGGTATGCTCCTGATAGGTTGTCACAACTTGCCATGACGGATATGCATACACGCGCACAATGTTATCGCTTCCTCCCAGCGCGATATAGCGTTCATCGGGCGACCACGAAATAGTAGAGAGTCTTGAAATTGGTTGTTCGAGTGATGAAAGGCGTTGACCACTACTAGCATTCACAACCTGAACCATCCCATCTACAAATCCTACCGCGAGGTGTCGCACAGCCTTTTGCAATGACCAATCGAGTGACCACGGATAATCATCAGTCATTGGTGGTTGTAGTGTACTTCGTAGCGTCAAGCGTTGCTTGCCATCGTTTGCCGTCCATAACACAACTGTCCCATCCATTCCACCTGACGCGATAAGCGCACCATCAGGCGACCAACGTACATGCAATACAGCCGCAGTATGTCCTCCTGTCAAGGTGAGGATAGGGCTATCTGCGTGTGGTGCGTTCCATATACTCCCACTCTGTGCTGGCAGTGTCTTCTTCAAGATAGTGGGAACAGTTGTGTGAGTAGAGAGCAACGACCACACGGCAGCACCACCGACGACAGCCGCCCCTGCCATCCCTCCACTGATCAGAAACGCGCGTCGTGACAGACCTCCGTGTTTTCCCTCTTGTGGTGGAAATGGTGTGTTAGGCGGTACAAACGACTGTGGTGGATAGGACACGGGATACTGCCATTGTACAGGGGCTTGCTGCAATGACTGTGCCGTCGAAGGCGTATTGTATTGGTTTTGACTAAACGATTGAGGCATCATGGAGGTCGCGAAGCCAGCAGAATATGCCGAAGCGTTTGGTGGACCCTGCTGTGCTGGTGGGAGTGGTAACGATGATGGTTTCACAAATGTCGATGCAAAGGATTGCGATGAAGTACGTGCGACATGCTCAAGGGCTTGTGCGAAGGCAAGCACAGTTGGAAAACGTCGCGCAGGGTCCTTTTGCAGGGCCGTCATCACTACCTGCTCTACTTCATATGGTATATCTGGTATAAGGGAACGTAGAGGCTGCGGAGGTGCCATCGTTTGTTTTGCCGCAATCTCAGTATACGAACCTTGAAATGGACGGCTACCACACAGCCACTCGTAGACCACAATACCAAGCGAATACTGGTCACTCGCCGGGGATGGGTGTGCTTGAATTTGCTCTGGTGCCATGTATGCAATGGTGCCCGCGATATTTTGTGTACTATAGAGACGTGAACTTTGCAGAACCAGTGCGATACCGAAATCACTCAGCAAAACCTCGGAATTACGTCCCAGCAATAGATTTTCTGGCTTGATATCACGGTGAATTAGGCGTTGCTCATGTGCATACTGTAACGCTTCTGCTATTTGACGTGTCAGTGCGACAACGGTTGCCAGTGGTAGACGGCTTCCGCGTGGATATCTATTGCGTAGTGTGCCACTTGGAGCATAGTCCATGACGAGGTAGGGAAATGCGTTCTCCACGCCGAAATCGAGGACGCGTACAATATGTGGATGCAACAGACGCGCAACCGTTTGTGCCTCTCGTGTGAATTGTTGCACATCTTCGTCAACCAAACGTGAGTGCAAAACCTTCACGGCGGCGGGCGTCTTAAGATGAATATGCTCACCAAGATAAACGTCTGCGAAGCCACCTTGCCCTAACAAGCGCACCAGCGTATAATGCCCTATCTGCTGATGTACACGAAGCTGCTGTTCTGCCATAAACCTTCCCTTGTATAAAATCCCCATCATCATAGGACATTTCTTCTGCTCTGTGCAGCAAGGTAGGACTATTGGCATAGTGGGCGCAATCATTGGTACAGATAGATGTAGGGACCGATGTATCACGTCCTTCTGGCCTTTTCAATCGCCGACCAGGACGCGATACATCGGTCCCTACAGCAAAATCAAATCCCTTTTACGCAACAAAAATTCTGCCAACGTTGTCAGCACAACGATATAACCTATTGCCAGAAGAAACATCACGAGACTATACCATCCAATGGTACCCGTTGTCCCCAAATTGTAACAAGTGGCTAAAGGGGCAAGTGGAATGCGCACCCACGAAAAATATGTTGCCATGATGGTATTGCTTGTATTTGTGTAGAGCACAAGCGCGAACCATGCGAGAAAGATAATCTGTATGCGTCGTGTCGCAATGGGTATCGACAGCAGAACAGTGAGCGTCGAGAGAATCCAACAATTGACCAATAACCCAATGCCTCCAAGTGTCATACTGCTCAACGTTGCATCTGTTATACACGTAGGGTTACAAGGGGGCGGACTAAATTGATGAAAGCTCATCGCCATAATCATGAGCAACAAAAACGCCGGAATACGTAGTACACTCGACGCCAAGATAACGCCGCGAACATAGGCCGAGCGCGATGTGAGCCGTGCCAATGGGAGATACACTCTCGCACTCATCGCGCGTTGCGTCATCACAAT
>CAXTWV010000464.1:0-3199 GCA_964248005.1 uncultured Ktedonobacteraceae bacterium
CAAAAATGCTGCTGCGAACACATCACCTGCTCCTGTCGGGTCTATCTCTCGCGTGGTATAAGCGGGAAAATGCTGTACAGTCCCATGTTGAAAGAGAGTCGCACCATGCCGACCATCGGTAGCGACAAGCAACGGGACACGCCTACTCCACTCGCGCAATATCGCATCGGCCTCCTGACGATTGCCATTGGCAAAAGGCAACAGATCATCATGGCTCAAGATCAACACATCGAGCAACGGCAGTATTTGTTCTGCCGTCTCCCACGGTGTAGGCCATACACGCCCATCAGCATCCCAACGTCGTAGCCAGCCTTGAGGTGTCGCGGCAATGATGGCACCAGACCGACGCTGAAAAAGCGCGACAAGTTCAAGCGGAATCTCTTGCGCCAGTGGCCCTAGCAGCACAATTGGCGAATCTCTCCACGATAAGGGCACATCTGTCGTCTCTAGCGTAGCAGCGCGTGCTTGTAAATATTGTGTGCGAAATCCTTGCCTGTACTGATTTATAAAGGTCGTCGTTTCCGCGGTTGGACGTACCACAAGTGTGATATCGGGCAGTGTGTGCGAAAGGTCTTGCATAAGGTCAGCCGAGGCGCAGGTAACAACACCTGCCGCTAATCCTAAATGATAGGCGGTGAGGGCGGCAAATGTGGCGGTACCACCAAGTGAGAAGGAGCCATCGGGATGAAGGTCACGCGTCACATGTCCGAGTGTGAGGAATTGTAACGAAGATAGTGGAGGTGATTGGTTTGCATCATCTCCACCATTCTGCAGGTTTGGCATACTACCTTCCGACACGTTTGAGCGAAATAACGACGCGCCGCTCCTCGCCTTCGCCCATACTCTCTGTGCTAATATCCTTGCTATCCGCCAGAGCCATGTGGACGATGCGACGTTCGTTGGGGGGCATCGCCTCCAATGCGATTGCGCGACGATAATTACGCACCTGTTGTGCCACACGCAATGCAAGCGAACGGAGATTCTCTTCACGACGCTCACGGTAGTTTTCCGCGTCAATCGTGATACGCATACGATGCTTTGTACGGTGTCCAACGATGAGACTCACGAGTAGTTGAAGTGACGCCAATGTTTCGCCACGACGCCCAATTAGCAGGCCAAGATTTTCATTGATGCCATGAATGTTCAGGGCAAGTGGATTGGTCGAGCGTACTTGCACTGTAGCGTGGATGTTCATGTAGCGTAAAATATGTTGTAGAACATCGACAGTGATTTCAACGTCCTCGCGTGAAGGTGTCTCAACCTCTTGCATCTCACCTTGTGCCACGCTCACATCGCCAAATTCAGAAATACTTGGTAAGGGATCAGACGATGCAATAAACGGTGCAGGCTCGTCCTCTTCAAATTCGCCTTCCTCGTCCTCTTCTAGTTCCTCGTCGTCCTCAAGCTCCTCGTCATCCTCGAACTCCCCCTCTTCATCCTCCTCAAATTCTTCGTCAACCTCAACGATCTCTGGACTGTCAGGACCAAGAATAGCATCCGCCATTTCAGGCGTGATCACCGCACCACTGCTGGGTGGACGAACCGCGAAGGGAGTCTCGCGCGTACTCACACGCACCCTCGCCTCTTTACTACCCAGGCCAAATGTGCCACGACTTGGCTCCTGTAGCACCAGAATCTCGACATCTTCGCGCCGTTTACCCAGGCGCATCAATGCCTGCTGTACCGCCTCGTCAACACTCTTACCACTAGCCTCTATGCTTTCCACGGCTTTCATGCCTCCCTTTAAATATATTCACCTCGTAGGGACCGATTTATCACGTCCTCGTCGGCAGTTGATTGCTAGAAGGACGTAATAATCATCTTTCACAAAATCATACGTCAATTGTAGGGACCGATTTATCACGTCCTCTTGGCGTTTTAAGGGCCGACGAGGACGTGATAAATCGGTCCCTACAATTGACGTATCCTGTTGAATTTGTTGGTTTGCATCACTGGTCCCCATTCAAGCCAAGCGACGCTAGCGACGCGATACATTCCTCTTTTGAATGTTGTTGCTACTCCTGCGTCGTGCTGATGCTGGCTTGCGTCGTGCCGGTGTTGTACGTAGTTGGCTTCCTATCGGGCCATCGCTCTCTTCGATGCTTCCCTCTACAACACCATTTTCTGTACCATTCGCACTACCACCATTCGCCCCCGCGCCACCGAGTTGAACCTTCTGCCCAAACAAGGACATGTTACCTGCTGGTTTCTCCTTGGTAAAGTCGCGCTGGTTTGTGGGTGTACTAGCCTTGCTGACCAAGTTTGGTGCGGTGATAAGTCCACCCCAGCCTGTGACGAAGTACTGCTGTACTGCTTGGAAGACGGAAGAAACTGTCCAGTAGAGTGCAAGACCGGCAGGAAATGTCCAGCCAAAGAAGACCGTCACCAATGGCATGATGTACTGCATAGTCTTCATAGATTGTTGAGTTGGATCAGGCGTAGCAGTAGTTGCCGTCGTTTTGGGTTGTGACATGCGCAACTGCACAAATGTCGCCAGACCTGCCAGGATCGGCAAAATGTGGGTTGGATCAGGTTGGCTCAACGGGAAGTACCAGTGTGCATTGAGAAACGTGAACCAAGTCAAGTTCAAGTTTGGTAAGTGTGTAAAGTGCGGCAAGAACGGGTAAATGATGCCGTTGATATGCCCCAACAAAGTCGTTCCCTTTGTTGGCGTGAAGCGCAAAACGTTGTTGAACGCGTTGAACATGCCATATAAGACCGGCAACTGCACAAGCAAAGGAAGACAGCCCGCGACAGGATTGACACCGTACTCTTTATAGAGAGCTTGTGTCGCAAGTGCCTGTGCTTGCTGGTCCTTGGCATACTTCTTTTTAATCTCCGCCATTTGTGGTTGCAGTGCCTGCGTTGCCTTCATGGATTTCAACTGCTGGAGCGTCAGAGGGAAAAGAATTAGCTTAATAACGATGGTTAAAACAATAATTGAGAGACCAAAATCACCAAATAGCCCGTACAGCAGCATGAGGCCATTGAAAATTGGAAATGTAAAGATGAGATTGAATAAGTACCCTATCTGACCCACGAGTGTTTTCCTGCCTTCCTCGATCTAGTTACCCAGGCGTTCTGGGACGGGATCGTAGAGATTCCCATGATAGAAGGGTTGACAACGCCCAATGCGCTTCACCGTCATCCAGCCACCACGGAAAAATCCAAAACGTTCAATTGCCTCATATCCATAATG
>CAXTWV010000465.1:0-3196 GCA_964248005.1 uncultured Ktedonobacteraceae bacterium
GACCATTGATGGTCGTGGTTCCAACTCCATTCGGGTCGTCAATCGAGTGCCATTTGGCATGGCTCAAAAGATTGGATAAGAGGAACCCGTGCATCTGTTTGGCACCGTCCACATACACTCCCACAATCTGATCGAAGTTGTTGATCCCTAAAGCAGTGGTGTTGGTTGAATGTGGGAAGTCGAACTCTATGTAGTGCTTGTTATTTGCGGTACGCAGGAAGCTGACGACTGAGCCATTGGAGGCAGTGAAGAAGCCGACAATATCGCCATTGTTGTTGATGCCTGTCGCTGTGACATTCTTGCCTCCCGGAGGAACCAGTTCTTTGAACTGCCCATTGTTCAGAGTGAGCTTGTAGCCATGATTGACGCCAGCACCATCTGTGTAGAAGCCAACTGCCACGCCGTTATCATTGAGGCCGAGCAACTGATTGACCGTTCCTGTGCCAGTGTTGGGGTCGCGGTACGAGGTGTAGACGCCGTTATGTCTCACAAAGCCGAAGTTGACGCCATTACCATCAACCCAGAAGCCTGCTGTGTCTCCGTGATTGTTGATCGCGATGACCTGTGTCTGCACCGAGCCAGGGAAGTTCTCATTTTTGTAGTTGTTCTGTGTGTAGGGCGGATAGAGTCTGTATCCCTTGTTAGGATGAGTTGCTGTCGTGCCACTACCAAAGTAGCCTGCGATAACGCCACTGTTGTTGATACCCAGCAACTGGTTAAAGGTAGGATCTCGCTGATCATTGAGGGTCTTGAACTTGTACGACGTGTTGCTCATTTGTAGTGTACTTGCATGTGCATCGACGGATGTTGCAGCCATTGCAAGCATCATAAGCACTAGCATGGCAAGAGTGAAAAACGAGAGAGAAACTTTTCGAGAGAGAATAAACATTGTGTGGCTCCTTTTTTAAATGCGCTTTTCTCACTATTCACGAGAGGACCGACCGCTTCTTTTTATGCTACAGGCACTTCCTGTTCGTTGTCCTTCTCACTTGTGGGTGACGATTGTTCGCTTCACCTCACATCCAAAGAATACTGCGAAATTCGTAAAAAATCTGTGATAATTTTCACAGAATTAGAGTGAAGTGGGCTGCAATTGGAGAGAATAGTATTGCAAGAGGTTGAATAAAACGAAAAACGCAGTGTTGTTAAAACATATATGTTGAATTTCTGTCATATCTACATACAGATTGTTGTGATATAATTAGGATGCATAGGCGTATATACAGCATATATATTTAGCAAATATGGAGGAACGCTCTTGGCGGTATCCCCTGATGTAGCTTGGAAAGCCAGTAACGATTTGCGTGTGGTCGGCGATACGCTAAGAAATATTTCGCGTTCGTTACATGAACACACACATAAACTAGAAGTTGCTGTCGAAGGACGTTACGCAAGTGAAGGTGGCGATCCTCGTGTCCGTTTGCTTAGCGAAGCCTTACATGTGAGCCGTGTTGCCGACCTGGAATTAGGACGCCTCAACCAGACAATTCAACGCGTCTTACAAACGCTCCAGGGGCAGGTTGATGGAAATAATGTTTCGCAGGCGACCTTCGAGCGTGAACGTCAGGCACTCAATTCTAGTATTACCACTCTCAAGCAACAGAAAAGCGAACAAGAAACGCTGTACGAAATTGCTGGTGCCCTCAACTCAACACTTGAGTTCGATGAGGTACTACGTCTGGTTATGGATCGTGTGATTGAGTTCGTCAACGCTGAGCGTGGTTTCCTCGCACTTGTCAATCCGATAACAAACATCGTTGAATTTACCATTGCCCGGAATAAGCAGGCACAAACGATAGACGAAAGTGCTTTTAAGATTAGCCGTGGTGCCATAACACGTGTTATCAGTAATCGTGAAACACTGCTTTCCGATGATGCGCAACTGGATGATGTGTTCAAAGGACATGAAAGCATCATGGCCTATGGTATTCGCTCAATTCTTTGTGCTCCCCTGATTGTACGTGGTGCTTGTATTGGTGCTGTGTATGTTGATAGTCGCATGAACGCGAACCTGTTTGGTCCCAAGCACCGTGACATGCTCAACGCGTTTTGCAATCAAGCGGCGATTGCGATTGACAATGCGCGTCTCTTTGCTGACCTCAACAAGGCCATTCAGAAGGTTAGCGAAGATAAGAAATACATGGACAACATTTTTGCCTCTATCGCGAATGGTGTTATTACCACCGATTCAGATGGTATGGTGACAACTTTTAACGGTGCCGCTGCTCTCATTCTCAATATGAATCCAGAACGAGTGGTAGGGAAACATTATGAGGAAGCATTCCAGCATCTTTCTAAAGTTGGGATTATTGAATTGCTAGGAACTGCTGTTACCGATCATGAGAATGGTACCGTTGTATTGCGTGAAAGGAATTGTACTATCCCCGAACGCGATGGCATCATTAACTTGATTCTCTCGGTTTCGTCATTGCGCGATACACATGGGGAGCCTATAGGTACCGCGCTAGTTATCGACGACCGTACAGTGCTAAAACGCTCCAAGGAGAAGGAAGAGCAGATTCGTAAAATCTTTGCGCAATATGTCCATCCCAGTGTAGTAAAATATCTTATGGAAAATCCAATGGCACTGAACCTTGGTGGCGAGACTCGTGAAATCTCTGTTGTCTTTGCTGATATTCGTGGCTATACACGCCTGAGTGAGAGTATTGCGCCTGAGCAGGTGATGAACCTGCTGAACACCTATCTTGAAATCATGGTCAAAGAGGTGTGGGATGAAGAGGGAACGATCACGGCGTTCATGGGTGACGCGATTATGGCAATCTTCAACGCCCCTCTTTCGCAAAATGACCACGCGATGCGTGCGATACGTGCGGCGTGGAAGATGCGTATGGCGGTCCTCAACTACCAACGTAACCACTCGCAAGGCTTACCTATCTCATTTGGATTTGGCGTGAACACCGATTCCGCCACCATAGGCAATATCGGTTCACAGGGGCGTATGCAGAACTACACCGCGATAGGTGATGCCGTCAATGTCGCTTCACGTCTACAATCAAATGCCTCCGACAACAATATCCTCGTCAATAGTTCCACCTTACAACGTGTGCGTTCTGCTGTGCGCGTCGCACAGATGGCCCCTTTATATGTGAAGAATAAATCGGCCCCATTGGATGTATGGTGCTTGATGGGGTTAGTTTGAAGAATTTATTCTGTAGGGGCCATAATTCATTACGCC
>CAXTWV010000466.1:0-3182 GCA_964248005.1 uncultured Ktedonobacteraceae bacterium
ACTCCAAGACATCACCTGCGATATGACCATAACCACGCAGAAACTCCCCGGAACTCATAGCTTTTTTCCCCTCTAGTTGTACACGTGTCACGATCAAGAAACCCGACCCTGTGACCACAGCTAGAACCTGATGTCCGACCTCCTCACGTGTACTCACCAATCCAGGTTGCACATCTTGCTCTAGCGTGTCAATCTCGACTGAAAGCGGATGCGCCTCAAGGATTTTGAGCAATTTGCCCCGCCAATGAGTATAACTACTGGGCCACGGGGTATATGCACGTACCTGTCGCGCAAGCACAGCAGCTGGTTTATCCCAATGGAGTAACCCATCTTCTTTCCGCAACATACGCGTGTGCGTGGCCTGTAATTCATCTTGTGGCTGAGGTACGATGCTGCCAGCAATCCATTGAGGTAGCACATTCAGCAGTGCCTGTGCTCCCAACTCGGCAAGTTTTGGAGTCAAGCTGCCTGTTGTTTCATCCTCAGCTAAGGAAAGAGAACGGCTGAGTAGTGTTGGACCTGTATCAATACCAGCATCAAGCAGCATAATTGTGATGCCTGACTCGGTTTCGCCTTGCAAAATGACCTCTGCGATTGGGTCAGCTCCACGGTATTTGGGCAGGAGTGAGGCATGGATGTTCAACGTTCCATATTTTGGTTGATCGAGAACGCTCTGTGGCAAAATTTGCCCAAAGGCCGCGACTATGTACAGGTCCGCCTGATATATGGCGAGTGCAGTGCTGTTCTCGGCCTTCTTGAACGATCCTGGCTGCCACACAGGAATGTTGTGTGCAAGGGCAGTTTGTTTTACTGGTGAATAGACAATATCACGTCCACGGCCCACAGGCTTATCAGGACGTGTAATAACGGTGACAATCTCATACCCTTCTGGTAAGAGCTTACCTGGGGCGGCGTTTGCTAGTAGTGCCTCTAACGCTGGCACGGCGAAATGTGGCGTTCCCATGTATACGATACGTAACATATAAAATGTCCCCTCTCTACATGAATTTCTTTTTGTATCGTAACACAAATGTGGCATACGGAGAATATCACAGAGAAAACGTGTTGGAGTTCTACACTGTTCTCTTTACACGTGTTAACACTTCTTATCTAATTAGATAAGTTATCAACAAGTTGTCAGAATGACTTGACATACAGTAGAAATTCATGTATAGTTATAGACAGGGGAACAACTTAGAAGTCTCACACTGTAGAAAGTTTTGTAAACGTTCTGCTAGCTACCCTGATACGTTGGAACATGTCTGGCTGTTAAAGAATGTTCTGTTGATGGTGATCGCTTAACAAGAGATGTGAGGCTTATATGTGGCATAACAAGCATGTTTTCCCACCGCGCATCATTCCTCTTCCAGAGCGTATCGCTTTCTTATCAGGATGAGAAATGAGGCCATCCAATCAGCAGCTTTCGTGTCTTGCATAGTGAACAAGCTGCCGCGCAACAGCTTTCGCAAACGCTACAGTTAAACTAC
Source organism: uncultured Ktedonobacteraceae bacterium (assembly GCA_964248005.1). Classification (GTDB taxonomy): domain Bacteria; phylum Chloroflexota; class Ktedonobacteria; order Ktedonobacterales; family Ktedonobacteraceae; genus JBBQVS01. The sequence continues at coordinate 1,488 of CAXTWV010000466.1, forward strand.
GAGCAACTTTTCAAGATACAACGGGTACGAAATCCTTTCTCACTACGCTCAGTGAGCTACTCTGCTCTGACCTCCTATTTGGAGTGTCCATGGTGTATGCTTATGCGCAAGCGGAAGAGAGCACCAAAGGAACCTGAGCACTACCCCGTTATGCAACAAACGTCCCTCTTTGGTTCAGGTCTTCCCGATGCACGAGCTATTGGTACACTCCTACACACGTTGATAAACCTCCTACACGCTTCAAACGGTTCGCTCCCAAAGGAAAAACAAGAGCTTTTATTGGTGGAACCAGAACTCCTTGCACGTTTTATCCGCCGTGACTTCCATGCTGTGCTTCAACAGGAAAGCAAGATTTCGCTTGCGCTGGCACTGCGTGACCTGCATTATGACGCAAGAATGCTTTCTACCGCCCTTATTGAACCAATGCTACGCTATCAACGCGAGCTTTCTGATACAGATGCGCAGGTATTTGGTGTTGCTGAACGCTTTCAACTCAAACTTTCCTCAACACGCAACACATTCGCGGACCATTCGGGACGAGGCGGTTATGTTGGACTGATTGGGGAGTTTGATCAGATTCGTCTACGTCAGGTACAAGGAGTTTCTTCATCGAGAGGCACACCCGCGATTATCGAGTTTAAAAAGAGTTTGGGCTGGAAGAGGAAAGAAGAGGAAAAGATAGACGATAGTACAAGTGCGCTCGCACAAGATACGGTACAGCCAACAGAGTCTCATGCAATGCAGCTTATGATTTACTGGCTGGCATTTCAAACCCTGTGGGATACAGAAGAATTTGTAAGAAGCCAGAAAGGAATGTTACAGGAGATTCCCATGCGACTGCATCAGCCGCTCGAACTGATTATTTACAACTTTTACGATGGTAATCAGTATCAATTATTTCCGAGTGACTACAAAGAGGCGTTGCAAGCATTAATCGAGTGTATTTTTTATCTCGATTGGGCTATGAAAAGTGGTTATGCATTTCAGTCACCAGAACATAACTGTCAACGTGCAGCCCCTCTTACAGAGATGCCAGAACATGCGATTCAGGTCCAGGTGGGTGAGACAGAACTTCCCGCAAAGGAATGCTATCTGCTCGCAAAAGCGGCTTTTGAACGCTTCAAGGCCACAATTCGCTGGGAGCGACGTGCTTGCTCTACGCAAAAACAGACGGTGTAAGTGACTCGTATTCCATCTCTTGCGAGACTGGCAGAGGCTCATCGAAATAGTGCGGATAAATGCGACGAAGAGATGCTTCGGCAAGTGGTTGGATAAGTTCCTCTTCGGCCCAGGGATACAATTCGGGATGCTCATAGAAAACAACTTGCATTGCGTCATTCTGTTCAAAGGCTAAAAATTCATGCCACTCCGTACACAATGCTATAGCTTTTGGACTCAGCAATGTCTTCGCTTGCATATGTTCAAGTAGCACTCCGCCATGTTCCGCAGTCTGAACCCAGAATATACCTTCATCAAGCAAAGAGACTGTGAGTGCAGTACCCCAAGGGGTAGATATTCCTTCGTGCATATGTCAACTCAACTTTCTTAACAGTTTACATAACTATACGAGATAGCACTGCTTATACATGCCCAATAGCAGAAAAGTCCTGTGTATGAGTGACTGATGCTGTAATATAAGCAGAGTATAGAACAAAAATTCTATATTGTCAAGCATTTTCCGTAGGGGCCATAATT
>CAXTWV010000467.1:0-3152 GCA_964248005.1 uncultured Ktedonobacteraceae bacterium
GTTGGGTCCTCACCATCGAGCATCCAGTCGTAGTTACCACCACCCTCCAGACCATCATAGCTAGAAGTTGAAGCTTGATGGATGCCTGATGGGACCGCAAAGGTTCCCTGTGTAAAGTTGTAGAGCGAAGGGTTGAAGGAGCCACAAGCAACACCATCCCAATTAGGATCATTAGGATCACATGGCTTCCCACTGACACGCTCGATAATACTGTGCCAGATAGGGGCCGCACCAGTTACACCAACACTACCTATCAAGGGCGAGTTATCCGCGTTCCCAGACCAGACCCCAACAACCACATTTGGTGTATAGCCCATCGTCCAGTTATCTGTGAAATTGTCGGTTGTACCAGTTTTCGCGGCTACCTGATGAACTGTGTACGTTGGATCCCAATCGTTAAAAGACAAGACATGATCGCCCCCAAACTCAGCAGCACGCGCATTCTCATCACTGAGTACCGAAGTCATCAGGTACGCAATCTGCGGCGAAATGACACGAATTGCGGGTGGATGAGTTGGATCGTAGTGATACAGGTTATGCCCATAATTGTCCCAGATATCAAGAATACTCTGTGGAGGTATACGTAAACCTTGATTCGCGAAAACTTGATAGGCACCTGTCATTTGTATAAGTGGTACACCCATCGAACCAAGGGCGAAAGAGAGCTGGTTATAGTCGGTCACAGTCTTAATGTGCGTTCCCTGTGTTTTATTTTTGATAGCTATATCTTCGTCCAGTGCTGTAATGCCAAAACGTCGAGCTGTATTGGCAACATTTTCTATCCCGGCGAATTGTAAGGCTTTTACAGCAGGAACGTTACGTGAGTTAGCCGTGGCGACATGAATAGTGTTATTGCCACCTAGATAGAAACCGCCATAATCTGGTGGCACGTATGCACTCTTGATGTCTGTAGTCCCATTATTTGGGAAATACGTCTTCACATCAGGTAATACTGTTGATGGATACATACCCATTTCAAAGGCAGTTGTGTACACCAGTGGTTTCCAGGTTGAACCGGGTGAACGGTATGCATCGGTCGCTGAATTAAATTGCCCGTCAATTGTTTTGTCGTTCACCGCGTTATAATCCGCACTTCCATCCATCGCCAGAATTTCGCCTGTCTTCGCGTCCATTACGACAGCTGCTGAATTATGAACATTGTTTTCCTGGCTTAGTATTGCATAATGCCCATTTGGAAACGGTTGATACTCCACCTGATTAAGATGACGATCTATCGCTTTCTCAACATAATCTTCCAGGTTTACATCAATGGTTGTCCGAATGTTGAAGCCACCAGTATACAAAGCGATCAGCCCTGCCGTCTCATCACCATGTCCCAGTTTTACCGCGAGTTGTTGCTTGGCCCATTCAAAGAAGTGTGGTGCTTTGATTTTTTGTGAATAGCGTGTAAACGTCATCTTCGCGGTCAAATTCTCAGCTTGCTGAATCATTTGCTCAGTGATAAGTTGCCCATTCACCGACATGCCAATACTCAGCATGCTATGTAACACTTCATCTTGCCGAATAAGAGCTAAACTACGTGCCGTTTTACCATTTGTTGGATCATAGCTCACGGGGCTTTGGGGCATACCTGCAAGCAACGAAGCACGAGCAAGCCCTAGGACAGGGTTTACTTTTCCATTCTTATCATACTCAAGTTTCGCGATACCAGGAGTACATTTGAAATCTTTTGGATCGCATGTACGTTGCAAGCCAAAGTATTCTTCCGCCGCCGCCTCAACACCAAGATCAAGAGTGCCGAATGGAGAGACGTTAAAATACATCTCCATGATTTTCCATTTTGGATACTGTTGCGTTAAGCCAATCGCAAGAGCAGCTTCTGGCAACTTACGGTTCAGCGTCTGATCTGAGTCGCCTGTCATATTTTTGATTAACTGCTGCGTGAGCGTACTACCGCCGCCTTGAATGGAGTTATGTTGAAAATATTCAGTACCAGCACGGAGAATACCCTGTGGGTCTACACCGGCATTGGTCCAAAACGTCTTGTCTTCCGCCGCAATCATCGCATCTTGCATGACCTTTGGAATATCTTTATATTGCACGGGTGTGCGCCGTCCATCGCCATTCGGGTCAAACAGGTCTCCTAGTAAAACACCATTGCGGTCATACATGCGCGTTGTCTGCTCCACATGCTGGTTTGCAAGACTTTGTACGCGTGGCAACTGGCTCTGATAGTAGCCATAGGCATAAGCACCCGTCGAGCTTGTAAGAAGAACGAATAGTGCGATTACCGATATGAGGACACCTATACCGATGCGTCCACCATTAGGCGACTTACTCTGCCAACGGTAGCGACGATGACGCATTTGCATTGCAACGCGCATGGTACGCGAGCGTTTCCAACGCTTTGTCCTCGGCAGCGTGGGAGTTTGAGGAACCTGTGTTTGTGGTGGATGACGTAATACCATTGGTGGTGCTGGCGGTCCATAACTCTGTGCCGCCATCTTACCCGACCACTGACGCACCATATGAACTGCATTCGCGGCCCACCCCTGCTGGTTTTGGGCCATTGGTGGCGTTTGCTGGATATGCTGGTTTTGTCCCTGCTGCTGACCATAGTTCTGAGCCACGGGAGAATATTGATGCGGTCCTTGTTGCTGACCATAATTCTGAGCTATTGGAGAATATTGGTTCTGAAATACAGGCGGCTGCTCCTGATACCTTTGTGGTGAGGAATTCGGTTGCGGTCCTAGCTGCTGGCTTTGTCGCTTGTACTCGCGCAAAAGGTTCCCCGAACGGGGCGTACCATGTTCAGAAACTTGATTATTTTCAGCTTGCCAATTATTACTCATAATAGTTCTTCCTCAAATAGCATCCGTTTTTCGCATAAACCACCGTTTTTCGCCCAGCACTCGCCTTGTCTTCTATATGATTATTCAAAAGAACGAGTCATTGCGCGAGTTTTTAGCAGGATTGAGAGATTCCACTTCCCCAACCCTACCAACGTGACCTATCAGATGCCCCCATCCACCTATTCCCCACATCATAAATAGTGCCTATGCCTTGTCTTATGTATCATAACGTGCAAGATGAAACACATTAACCAACTCACCCATTCGGGTTACTTTCCTCGTCTGTAGGGACCGATTTATCACGTCCTTTTGCCATATCAACTGCCAACGAGGACGTGA
>CAXTWV010000468.1:0-3151 GCA_964248005.1 uncultured Ktedonobacteraceae bacterium
CAAACAATTTCCACCTCATCCGACACAATTGAAACGGTGAAGCAATTCGCGGTTTCGCTCGGCAAAACGCCCGTACTTGCCAAAGATACAGCAGGGTTCATAGTCAACTTCCTGTTGATTCCCTATTTGCTGGCGGCAATTCGTATGCTGGAAAATGGTATGGCGACACGCGATGACATAGATGCAGCAATGAAACTAGGATGCGGGTATCCAATGGGACCATTCACGCTGCTTGACTATGTGGGACTGGATACCACAATGTGGGCTGCGGAAGCGATCTACGAAGAGTACAAAGACCCGTTGTACGCACCACCACCTTTGCTTAGGAGAATGGTCATTTCAGGTATGTATGGAAAAAAGACTGGCAGAGGCTTCTACGAGTACTCTTAGCATTTATAAGTAGATGCGATTGTTTGGAATGAGCTATGCTTGTTTTCGTATCAGCGAACATAGCTCGCTCCATTGATATCGATAGTTGTACCCGTGGCATGTTTCGCCAGCCCTGTTGCAAGAAATAAGACCACGTTGGCAACATCCTGCGGCTGAGCAACCTCACCCAAACCAGTATCAGCGGCTGCAACCTCCACTCCAACCTCTTCAGCGAACGCCTTGTTAAAGGATGTGTCTACGTAGCCTGGCGCAATAGCGAAAGCTGTAACGCCTTGTCTTCCATTCTGTCGGGCAATGGTGCGCGTCATCGCGACCACACCAGCCTTCGCTGCTGCATAATGCCAGTAGTCGGAATCCTCTCCTCGAAAGGCGGCACGGCTTGCCATATTGATGATAATGCCACCCCCGGCCTGATTGGTGTACGTTGCGATTGCTTCTCTAGCGAGGATCGCCGGAGCTTTAAGATTCACAGCAAGTGACACGTCCCATACATCTAGCCAGTCATCCAGAGACGCCCTTAGTGGTGCTGGCGGATAGATACCAGCATTGTTTACAAGAACGTCGATACTCCCATGAACCTGTAACGCTCGCATCCATAAGTTGGCAACTTCCAAAGGATTTCTCAGGTCAGCGGTTAGCGGATGCGCTGCCTCACCAAGCTCCTTCGCTAAAAGAGTGATGCCATCACTGTTTACATCATGAATTAGAGCCTTCCCGCCTCCAGCAACCACTCCACGAGCAATGGCAGAACCAATACCGCCCGCAGCACCAGTAACGAGAACAATGCGGTTATCAAGGCGTATCATGTGTGAAACCTCCAAAGCAATAGACGGGGATAAAGCCAGTACGAGAATGATTTACTGCTCTATCTGTTACTCATAACACAGATTATACCTTACAAAAAAAGAGAATGGGCGAGAAGTCAAATTCACTTCTCGCCCATTCTCTTGATGTTTCTCTTGATTACTCTGGATTTGTTGCGCGTTTGGGAAGTGTCTTGTCGTTTGCATAGAGCCGACGACGATCACCTACATAGCGTTGCGGTGTTGGTCGTACTTCCTCGTGATGATATGAACCGCTTGCATCGGTGTTCATGCCAGGGAAGTTCGGACCATAATTGTAGTGTCCTGTCTCTGCTGGTGATAGTGGCCCACGGGCGTATTGAGCAACCCCTGTTGTGACAGGCGTACCATACTCTGGTGTATCATCATAAAGATCATCAGGTACTGCATTATAGCCGCTTTGGGTCAGTTCCTTTTCGCTCAACGCCAGTCGAACAAGTCCGCGTTTCGTATCCGTCGTAGCAAGCCGTTGTGGAACGTAATATGTTGTCACACGCAAGCCACTACGCTCGACAAGAATATAGTTGGTAAAGCGTGCTTCAACTTTACCGATGATATATCCATCTTTGTCTACAGCCTGTTCACCAAGTTGGAAGCGTGATGGAGCCTCTTTCTTCTCATTTAAATACGCTAGCTTATCAGTTGATGGTGCCATCGGGTCTTCCAATGCCCAACCGAGAATACCAATAATGACAAGTGGGACTGCCACTACTGTCAGCCAGGGATTCGCAGGAAAGAATATGATTCCAATCACGGCAAGCAGGATTGCGGCACCTAATAAAAGAGGCCATAAGCTAGGATTTGGCAGATGGATGTGATGCTCTTCCTCATCATGACCACCTACATTCTCTACTACGCCCTCTTTTTCCGCAAGGGAATTGCTTACCTCTTCTGTAGTAAGATTAGCACTTTGAAGAGAACTATCCATAAGCTCTCGCTCTCCTCTAAGAATATAATAGATATACAAGAACCCTTTATTACAAACATGTGTCCTACTACACCTAGCATAACAAAAATATGAACAGGATGCAAGCATTTTGCGGGGTTGAGAGTACTAGAGGCTAGGCTAACGAATATTACTTCACGCCAACTACAGCAGTTGTTTTGAACTGCCTGGAAGCCGGTCCTTGTTCAATGGAGGCGGCTGTAAAACCAAGGTGCTTCATAGCGGGAATGATCTGCGCCTCTAAAAGAAGCTGGTACTGCTCTAATCCTGTTACTTCAACTGTGTCTATCGTACCAGTAGAAAGTGTTATGACGAGCCTACCTCCCCGTTTGAGCACTCGAAATATCTCGGCAAGAGCGTTCGGCGGGTCAGGCCAGAAATATATGGTTTGGATACTAAACACTTTGTCGAATTGATTGTCAGGGAAGGGAAGAGTCATCAGATTACCTTGGCGCAGGGTTACGCGACCAGCATTAATTGCCCGTGCATTACGACAGCTGGCGGCCCGCACCATTGCTTGAGAAATATCTATACCCGATACCTGCCCATTAGGAGTATGGGCAGTAACCAGTTCAATAGCACGCCCCGCTCCAAAGCCAAGCTCCAATATCGAATCCTCCGGCTGAATATTCAACAAAGAAATTGTCCACTCGGTTTCTGGTATGTGCTGACTTACCATCTGTTCACCAAGTATATATCCGACAATACCTCTTGGATGACCATGCTGACCTTTGAGAAGCGAGGCTTTGATACGGTTTATTATATTCATAGCTTTGAAGCTCCTTTTTTGAAAGTGCCACCCCAAAAGAATACACGTTCTATTTTATCATCTTTTCTTGCACAGCATCTATTGCATCAAATACGAAAGAGTAGCAGTAGAGAGAGTGTAACCCTTATAAAGGATTGTGCGTGTTAGATTCGGAGCAGGACCTTGACTACGAGAACGTCACCTTTCCGTCCCGCGACGGCGTCC
>CAXTWV010000469.1:0-3131 GCA_964248005.1 uncultured Ktedonobacteraceae bacterium
TTATGTATGCAGCACGGAGGGAAATATGTTACACGAAGAACAGACGGACTTACGCATTCGGCGCACCCATAAATTTTTACAAGAAGCGATGATTGAACTGATTACCGAGAAAGGGTTCGATGCTCTCACGGTGGGCGATATTGCTGAGCGGGCTATGATCAACCGAGCTACGTTCTACCGCCATTATCAGGATAAATACGACTTGATGGTCAAGATATTTGAGGAAACCACTAATGAACTTGTGGAGAATATGAAACCCATTCAAAAAGACACTGCTCAGGGTGAGATGGAGAACCCACCAGAGATTTGGATACAGTTATTTGAGCATTTCTCTTACCATGCCCGGCTCTACAGAGCAATGCTGGGGAAAAACGGCAGTTCGTGGTTTGCAGCCAGGATGCGTGAGTACACCATCAAGATCATGCTTGAGCAAGAGAGACAATGGAAACAACAGATGGAATTTAGCCAGATCGATCCAGCCATGCCCCAGGAACTGCCTGCAATGCAACTCTCCCATGTCCTGATTGGCACCATTGTCTGGTGGCTAGAGAGCGAAAAGAGCTATACTCCTAGACAAATGGCAACTTGGTTTCACCGCTTTGCGTTTTATGGCTATCTCTCTGCACTTGGTAAACGCCCTACGAAGTAGGTGTAAATCCCACTCAAGGTTGGGATTTACACGCTGGCACTCAATACCCCTCTACTATTTGCACCCGTAAATTCCAACGCATATACTGAGATAGGTGCATAACCCTAGCTGGAACCACATAAGGCTTTATTGCCCTAAAACTTCTTAATATTTGCTTGGTTTGAAGGAGCGATTGTATGGCAAGCGAAAAGGTCAAAATCGGTGTAATTGGTTGTGGCAAAATCAGTGATGTCTATTTCCAGGCTGGAAAAATCTTTGAGATTTTGGATATTGTCGCCTGTGCTGACCTGGATACAGCACGGGCAATGGCAAAAGCCGAGCAGTATGCTATTCCCCATGCATATGGTGTCGAGGAACTTCTTACTGATCCAGAAATTGAAATTGTTGTCAACCTAACCATTCCAAACGCACATGCTGATGTTGCATTACAGGCGATTCATGCCGGTAAGTCTGTCTACAGCGAAAAACCATTAGCACTCAATCGAGAACAAGGGCAAGAAGTGCTCATGGCAGCGCACACTCGCGGTGTCCTTGTCGGTGGTGCGCCTGATACCTTTCTGGGTGCAGGTCTCCAAACGTGTCGCAAGCTGATTGATGAAGGGGCGATTGGCGAACCAATTGCAGCCACAGGAAATATGCTCTCCCACGGACCAGAAGGCTGGCATCCCGACCCCGCCTTTTATTATCAACCCGGTGGAGGCCCACTCTTTGACATGGCTCCCTACTACCTTACCGCGTTTATCAGTCTCATTGGTCCAGTACGGCGTGTTACTGCGTCTGCACGCATCACATTCCCCGAACGCACTATCACGAGCCAGCCTCATTATGGCGATATTATTTCTGTAAATACACCAACACATATCGCAGGGGTGATAGATTTCACGAATGGTGCAATTGGGACACTTGTCACGAGCTTTGATGTATGGTCAAGCGACCTGCCGAACATCGAAATCTATGGCACTGAGGGAACACTTCATGTGCCGGACCCCAACACCTTTGGTGGACCAGTACGCATACGACATGGGCGTGAGAAGGAATGGCACGATGTTCTACTCACACATAGCTATAGTGAACAAATTCGGGGCATAGGTGTTGCAGATATGGCGTTAGCATTGCGCTCTGGTCGTCTTCACCGTGCGAATGGGGCAATGGCCTATCACGTTGTTGATGTGATGCAGGCTTTCCTTGAATCATCAGATGCAGGAAAACATATCGAGATTGCTAGTACATGTACACGACCAGCTCCCCTTCCTCTGGGCTTAGCACATGGGCAACTTGATAAGTAAGTACGACGATTGAGAGAGAAAGTAGAAAAAACGAAAGGAACTGATACACGATGAACCGAGATGTAGCAAATAGAAGATTACGCGCAGGTATTGTTGGCGGAGGACAAGGCTCATTTATCGGCGCAGTCCATCGCATTGCCGCAGAACTAGATGGTCAGGCTGAAGTTGTAGCTGGTGCCATGTCTACCGATCCACAGCGTGCTGCGACATCGGCGCAAGCATGGTTTCTCAAGCGTTCATATACTACTTTTCAAGAGATGGCAGAGAAGGAAGCACAACTTCAGGACGGTATAGATTTCGTTATCATTGCCACCCCGAACTACATGCACTTCCCAGTCGCTAAGGTTTTCTTGGAACATGGAATTCATGTTGTCTCTGATAAGCCTATGTCATTCACACTTGAAGAGGCACAAGCAGAAGTCGCACTTGTGGAACAAAGCGACCTTATTTTCGCGTTAACACATAACTATACAGGCTATCCCACCGTGCGCCATGCACGCGAACTGGTGCGGCACGGCGTCCTCGGCGATATCAGAAAAGTGTTAGTTGAGTATGTCCAGGATTGGTTAATGGACGCTGTAGAAAAAACAGGAAACAAGCAGGCCGTATGGCGTACAGACCCCACAAAATCCGGCATCTCTGGCTGTATCGGCGACATTGGCACCCATGCGGAAAATTTACTTGAGTTTATTACAGGTCTCAAGATTACATCATTGTGTGCTGACGTAACAACATTTGTTGAGGGAAGAGCACTCGAAGACGATGCAAATATGCTGTTGCGACTAGAAAATGGGGGCAAAGGTATTCTCACCTGCTCACAGATTGCTGCTGGCGAAGAAAACAACCTGACGATTCGTATCTATGGGAGCAAAGCAGGAATTGAGTGGCACCAGATGGAACCCAACACCCTGCTTTTCAAGGAACCTGGAAAAGCTCAACAAATACTGCGCACAGGACTTCCTTATATGAGCGACGAAGCAAAATCAGCAACACGCTTGCCCGCAGGCCATCCAGAAGGTTTTCTTGAGGCATTCGCCAATCTCTATAAGATGATCGTGGCAGATATCCGTAGAGTCGAGGAAGGCAACAAACCGCTTGGTGGCTATCCTACCGTCTATGACGGGTTGCGTGGAATGCAATTTGTCACAAAAGCTGTCGAAAGTTCTCGCAGTGGCAGTACGTGGGTAAATCTGTAA
>CAXTWV010000470.1:0-3121 GCA_964248005.1 uncultured Ktedonobacteraceae bacterium
TCGGGATAGTCGAATGGCGCGGGCGACGCATAAGCATTGCTCGCCGTTGGCCAACCGGTGAAGCGTGCTGTGCTGTACTCGTTCCAGGTCGCACCATAGACGAGCGGAATGCTTGGTAGCTGCTCAACCATGATCTTCTGAATACCTGCAATCGCTTGCTGTTGTACGCTCTGGTCAGTCGAGGTTGCATACTGATTTAACAGCGAGTCAGTCGTGGGGTCACTCCAACGTTCCCAGTTAGACGTTGCTGACTGACCTACTGGTTTGGTGTTGGTGCTGTTCAACATTGAGTTGTAGAGGAAGTACGGGGTAGGACCCGCATTCGTCCAGGAGATGGCGGTATCGAACGAGCCTGTTTGCATCGCGCTGTAGTAGGCACTAAATGAGACCGCGTTCACCTTCGCATCAATGCCGATGCTCTTGAGATTGTTTGCCATGATTTGACAGTCTGTCACCCAGTCAGTCCAACCATTGACAACATTGAGGTTGAAGGAAAGCTTTTTGCCACTTGCGTCAGCAAAGATACCATCACTACCCTTCTTGAAGCCTGCGCTCTCAAGCAATTGCACCGACTTGGCAGTATCAATCGAAAATGCCGAGTTTGCATAATTAGATGAGAGGAAATTCTGATTAGAAGGCAACACCAGTGAAGTTGGGCTGGACACAGGCTCGTAGCCGCTTTCGCCAACCTTATACATCTGCTCACGGTCAAGCGCACCACTGATTGCCTGACGCACAGCTAGCTTGTTAAATGGAGCTTTTGCCGTGTTCAGATAGAGCATGACAACATTCCTTGCCGGGAACCAGTAGTGGTTATGTGCAGGATCGCGGTTGACGTAGGTCTTTTGAATGTCAGGTGTAAACAGACCTGTCCAATCAAGTTGTCCCTGTGAGAGCACAAGTTCGGCACCCGTATTTGAATTAAATGACGGGTATTTCAACTCCGCAACCTCTGGCTTGCCAGGCTGCCAGTAATTAGGATTCTTTACGAGATCAACAAGTTGCGGTGTGAATGATTTGAGCATAAAGGGACCGGTACCAACAGGCTTGGTATTCGTATACTTTGTTGGATCACCTACACTCGACCAGAGATGCTTGGGCAAAATCCAGACCTGTCCACCAAGATACCAGAGAATTGGTGTATAGGCTTTCTTGAATGTAACGCTGACCGTGTTCGCGTCTGGTGCTGTCACCTGATCGATGTACTGCCAGATACCACCAGCATCAGCGGCTGGATATTGCTTGAGAGCATTGAGCGTGAACACCACGTCATCCGAGGTAAACGCCTGGCCATCCGTCCATTTAACGCCCTGACGCAGGTGGAAGGTTAGGCTCTTCGCATCACTTGAAAACGTGTAGCTTGATGCGAGCCACGGCTTTACGCTACCATCCATACGGTTGAAGAACAGGAGTGTCTCATACATAGGTCCCTGTACGCCATCTAAGGCGGTGGGAGAATAGGGGCTAAAATTTTCGGTAAAGTCACCTTTAGGACTAGGTGCAATCGTAAGTACTGAATTACTAGCACTACTCTTAGTAGTAGCAGTTCCGCCACCACAAGCCGAAAGTAGCATGACGAGGACAACAAGACATGATGTCACAATCACGCTCGTCCTGGCCTTGACTCCAAAAGTTGCAGATAAAGGGGTAGAAGACACGGAGAACCTCCTCGCGTTGGAAGTGATGTACGAACATATGTACGCCCGTACATGAACAAGATCAACCACTGATCTCTCAAAGCAACAATGATTACAGAGAATACGGACCTTACGAATCTGACAAGGACACGTTCGAGGTTGGAGACGCGAGATGTTGAGCAGAACCACTAGATGCACGCACTACAAGACTAGTCGCGAATTGCACACGAATAGGTTGCACAGTATCGCTCACACTCTTCGCACCATGACGCGCAACAGTGGATAACTGGGGGGAAGTCCATTCACTGCTAGTGTCGAGTGCGGGTTGAGGGATATCTAACAGCGATAAGAGGACCTCGATACCACGCTGACCCATTTCGTAGAAAGGTTGTCTAACGGTTGTAAGCGGGGGACGAATATGCGCGGAAGTTGAAATATCATCAAAGCCGACCAACGCAATATCGCCAGGAACTTGCAGGTCGTGTTCCTCTGCCGCTGCAAGCACACCGTAGGCCATCTGATCGTTCCCGGCAAAAATAGCGGTAGGCCGTTGCTCTTCTGGCAGAGCAAAAAATGCATTCGCCGCGATCCGACCACCGTTAGGCTGAAATTCACCCTCCATAACGAGCTTTTCGTCCAAAGGGATGCCTGCCTCCATTAACGCCTGCTGATATCCTTCATAGCGCTCACGTGAACAAAGGTAGCGCATCGGGCCTTGAATATGGGCAATTCGTCGATGACCAAGACTCAGAAGATGGCGAACAGCCTCATAACTGCCTGTATGGTTATCAGCACCCACCCACGGAATCATCGCATCCGGGAGTTCCTGGTCATCAATAACGACAACCGGAAACCCGTTTTTATGCAATTCAGCAAGATGATGTACGGATTCACCCATGAACATTGCAAGGACGCCAGCCGTCAGCTTTGTCGCCAGGATATTGTCGATGACGTGACTCTTGTCCTCATCATGCATCGTGCGGTATGCACTGTACAACACGAGTTCATACGGTGTCTGTTCGATAGTTTCAGCAACACCGCGCAATACATCCTGAATGAAGGGTTGCGTAAATGAAGGAATAAGCACGCCGAGTAGACGACTCTTCCCCCGTGCCAAATTGGAGGCGGTAGCACTAGGAACAAAATTTTGCTCTTCCACAATACGCAAAATACGTTCGCGCGTCGCGGGGTCCACATCTGGTTTGCGGTTCAGCACACGGGACACCGTGGCCTTCGATACACCAGCGAGACGAGCAATATCATCAATAGTAGACTTCCCCGGCATAGAATACTCCTACAGTTGTTACCTGCGCGTAACCGCTTCCGTAACCGTTTCCGGTATCGGTTACGAGTAAGTATACTGATAGGGATAGGCGTTGTCAAGCTTTTTTGGAAAGGATTAGGAAAGGAATATGTTTATTGGGCTAAAAGCCCAATAAACATATTCCTTTCCTAATCCTTAGAAATTGCTGAGAATTCTAAGG
>CAXTWV010000471.1:0-2507 GCA_964248005.1 uncultured Ktedonobacteraceae bacterium
GTGCATGCACTCCTGCGAAGTCTATTTCCTTATTCAATTCACCAGCCTGTATTTGTTAGCCTGTGGGCAACAAGGGCAGAATCGCTTCTTTGAATTGTTCCGCCATGTGTTCGACGGGTCGGCTGGCGTCGATAACGTGGAAGTTAAATTCGCGCGTCATTTTCTCGTATTCGGTTATGAGACGCGTCTGGTAGTTGACGAAGCTCTCATAGAGGTCCGCACCGAGGCGCATATCCATACCGGACTCCCAGTAGTCGAAGCCCCCACGCTGTAGGACACGCGGCACGAGATCATCGAGGCCAATGCGTAGATAAAAGATGGCATCGGGCTTCAAGGCCAAACCATAAATAGAGCGTATCCAGTGTGGGTCTGCTCCACGTACAATGGCGCGTGCCATCAGTGAATAGATGTAGCGGTCAGTGAGGACGACAAACCCTGCACGTAATGCTGGCACGATCTGGTTCTCGAAGCGGTCCACAAAATCGGTGGCATAGAACAGATTCAAGGTAATAGGGCCGAGTGTGTGTCCCTCTTTTGCATGTTTGAGACCAGGACCCACCAGAGCTGAACGCGTCATCTCGGTATCGACAACAGCATAGCCACTGCTCTCTAGCCACGGTCGTAACAGATTGACCTGCGTTGAACGCCCAACACCATCGGTTCCCTCGATAACAATCAAACGACCTGGCAACAGTTCATCGCGTTCCTTGAGATGAATAGCATCAATGCCATAAAAGGCCAGATTTGACGCCGACTCACGCTCCATCTTAGAGGATGACGAATAAGATGTTTCAGTTGCACTTTTACTTTCGTAGGAAGCTGCCGCATAGGACCAACCTCCACTATAAAATCCCATTGGGTTCATCGCTCACCCCTTATAATGCTTTCAATTTCAACTGGTTGCTCCTGTCGCTCGCGTACTAATGTTGCCTCGGCTGCGTCACGCGCCGAGGAGTGCAGACGCCGTACTCCTTTGAGATAGGGCTTCACCAGTTTGCGCATTTGCCGTTGTTGTTCTGGAATAGGCAATGTTGCATCCATCACTGTCAGGCCAAACTCATCAATCATCGTTTCGTACTCATTCACGATCCGTTGTTGAAAGAGCCTGAAGCTCTCGTGCGGGTTGGCACTCAACCCAAGGTCCATACCCGCCTCATAATATTTGAGTTCAGTGCGTCCTGTGAGAATACGGCTCAACGAGGTTTCGAGTGGGACTCGATAGTAAAACGCTATCGTTGGTTTTACCGCGAACTGATACAACTCACGGACCCATTCACGGTCTACGTTGCGTGCGACATCGCGTGCGAAGGCAGTATAAATATAGCGGTCCGCCAACACAATCGCGCCAGCCTTGAGCGGTGCGATGATGTCATGCTCGGTCCGATCAGCAAAATCAGTTGCATGAATCAGGCTAAAGGTTGTGGGTGTCAGGAGTTGTTTCTTTTTCCCTTTGCTCGTTGTCTCTTTGACGAGAGGAGAAGAGTTCCATTCGCTAAAGAACACGGTATACCCTTCGCTAATCAGCCATTGCCGCAGTAGCGCAATCTGGGTACTCTTCCCGGAACCATCTACGCCCTCCACAATAAAGAGGCGTCCGGGGAACTGGTGTCGTCCATATATTTCCATAAAAAAAAGAATCCTTCCTCCACTGTTTAAAGGGAAAGGGTATAAAGGTAATTGTGCATGAGACAAACAATGTTTGTCAAGGGTACTACGAGTAGCAGGTAATGCATATATATATTATATAAGAAAATAGTGTTTGCGCCTATCCCTTAAGCAATGTTCATATATATACTATAGCATAGCGAATGACACCAAACCATTCAATAAAAATGACAGATGTGCTACGACTACTGACAGGGCCAGTAGTCGTAGCACATCTGTCATTTTTATTGAATGATTGGCGCATCAACCCCTAGTTGATGCAGCAACCCTTTGATACCACCACCTTCGACATGATGCACGCTCCAACGCGTGATCTTGTCGCCCGTAAGTTCAAACGTCACATCTTCGGTCGGCAGTGAGATGCTGCGAGCCATCTGTGGCACTGGTGGAAGACTTAACGGTGGAATACTAAACGAATCACTCTGATAGCCTGCAATCTGGATACTACCCATTACCCTGTTCCCCTCTTCGGACAGATTATGCAGATTGAACATCAGGCCAGGAATGCCCGATTTGAGTTCCGCAAAGGTGGTGATGAAATCGGCTTTGTCCAGAGGCTTTGGTGTCCAGCCAGTGAAGAGAAAATCGTCGGCAAGTGGATTGACTGTTCCCTCTTTCTCGTTGTTCTCTATCGCTGTGAGAAATGCTCTCACGATATCTATTGCACTCATCTATGTGTTCCTTTCGTGTAGTGTTAGCAATGTATACTCCTTAAAGATATCTCAAGTCCCAGGTAGAACACAAGGGCATAAGGTAATTTAAAAGCAGTATTAAGAGGTGTTTTTTTGGGGGGGGGCGGGCCCGCGCCCCGCCGGCCCCACAAAACAAAAAAAATGATTATT
>CAXTWV010000471.1:2525-3092 GCA_964248005.1 uncultured Ktedonobacteraceae bacterium
GGCGTAGCAGGGCCGACCCTGCTACGCCAACAACACCTCTTAATACTGCTTTTACTGCTCAGTTGCTTCTACATCCTGTTTCCTTGTGATGAGGTCGAGCAGGATGGGATAGACGAACGCGACGTTCTGCTGCGGATTTTGTGTACCGATGATATCGTGAGGGAGAGAATGACTGGCATCGAACTCATACATCTCGCAGTACCTCAACCCGTTTTTTTGCCACCTCTGTACCAAACTCCGTATAATACTATTGTTCATGGATGGGTCAGCAGCATTCGCTATAACGAGCACCGACTGCACCGCTGGTTTAGTCTTACGCGCCACTTCGTACACGGAAAATCCCATCCGCATCATCACAGCAAGGCTACGAGTAGCAAAGCCACGATATCCAAAAGGAGAACCGTGCCCTTGTCGGAAGCGTTGTGTCATGAGGTTGGGCAGCAAGTAGAGCAGGTACATGACAAGTTTACTTATATTGACACCTAAATGTCGATCAATGGTGAAGGCGGGTGCGATGAGTATTGCCCTATCGACATCAGCACGATACTGTGCCACCCATGCCGCCAT
>CAXTWV010000472.1:0-3083 GCA_964248005.1 uncultured Ktedonobacteraceae bacterium
GCAGACCTTGCTCACTTGCCTCGGCCTCCGAGAAATATGGCAGAAGATGTCCAACGAGGGGTAGGCGTGCTTTGTAACGGCGTAGGTTTTCCCACGCACAATTGTGCATCATGCGATGCGCGATACTGGGGTCGCCGATCATCTCGTCTAATCGTTGGAAGACCTGTTGTGCCGCGTCTTTCTCGGCTTGTGATTGATGTTGATTACCTAGCAAGCGTGAAAGTCCGAACAGTTCCTCAGCGGTTGCGAGTCCAAGATGCTCGGCCTGCAACATAAGGCGGAAGCCATGGGAGCGGTTGGCATCGAGCATTGCCACGTTCATTTCGGTATCGTCACGCATCCCTCGATTATTGAGATTGCCGGAGCCAACGGTAGCCCATACATCATCGACAATCGCCACCTTTGCATGAACATAAATTGGACGATAATGCGTCGTCTCACCATCTTGATATGATGTAGCGAGACAAAATGCCTCAAAGCGTTCCTCTTCAACACTATCGGGAGACTTTGTACGCAGTTGCTCAATGCCAGCGTCGCTGAATGTACGTCCGACATTTGGATGATCGGGAAGGATAATCGTAGCACTTGCCCCACGTTCCAAGGCATTCCCTAGTTCGCGCAGGTTCTGCTCCATTTCGGGACTATCCTGTGCTAAAAACGGAATCTCTATGCCAATATAGACATGTAGCCATAAGTATTGATTTTCGATATAGACAAACCGTTCGATATTACTTAATGCATTAGCATAGAGCTGAGAAATACCTTGCACAATTAATGGATCAAATTTATACGTGTGTTCTGGTATGGTTCGTGCTATCTGGACAACTGAATGCGTCTCGACGGCTGGAGGAACAACATGTTCACTGACTAAACGACTCTCATCCAAATGATGATGATGCACAACATCGTTCCAACGCTGGCGGAAGTTATATTCTACGTCCGCAGCGGCTGGTCCTTCAATCAACGCATGTGCATCATGCCATGGATGTGGCGTTGTCCCGTTTTTATTCGCGCGGAGTGGTGAGTTAAAAGAATGTGTCGGTGTATCCCAGCGATCAAAGTCGCCGCTGCTCTCGATGACGAGATCGACACCACCAACAAAAGCGTGGGTACCATCGACAACAGAGATTTTTTGATGCAGCGACTCAACTGGATGGTGCATAATACCAAACGAGCTATCGTCGAGGATGCAATCCACATGCTCAGCGGTCAGTTCTTCGTAGCTTTCCTCGGCACTACATACGGCAAGAATTGGCGCACCCTTCCAGACTAGTGCCTTGACCTCGACGCCTTTGCTCACTGCATAGCCCAGGACGGTACGGACAGAAAGTTCGTGTGTACACCAGAAATCAATGTCTGCGTCCTGTAACCCCGCTGCTCGTAACGTTGCCAACAGTGCCTGCTGTTCTGGGCTGCCATCGGGTCCCGCTCGATGGTCAGTCCCACGCACCATATGCATACTCGCGGTAAGTCCCCAATTTGCCAGATAAATATATTTTTGTGCTTTAAGAAAGTGTATGCACATTTCCAGCATCGCCGTGCGCCCATCCACAAGATAGGTGACACGCGAATCAGTGCGTACAGGTGTATCTCCTGCGGCCCACCAATTCTTTGCCCTTTGCTCATCCGAGACCTGATGTTCCTGCATCGTTCGCCTCCTGACCTTCTCGCTCTTAGTATATAGTAGAGAATAGGTTTTACCACGCAAATACTACCATGCTACTACCGATATGGCAAGAAGAGGGGCTTTCATAAAATAGTATCTTTGCTCATGTCACTTACACTAATTCTCTTACCACGGGTAATGCTTGATGAATAAGACCCGCTGCGTGTTCTAGTGAGAAGAGACTTGTGTTGATGAGGAGATGATACAGGCTTGGCTGATGTCCATCGGTTCCATAATAACGACGTAGATAGCTATCATGCTCATAATCGCGTTGCTCAATAAGTCGCTCGGCTTGCGTGTGATTGAGATGAAATTGCTCCATTACGTTTTTGATGCGGTAGGGTAGTGGCGCGAAGATGTATGTATGAAGTGTGCGTGGTGCATTATGTAGAAGAAATTGGGAGCCACGCCCAACGATAACCGCGTCACCTTCTGTGGCAAGTTCCAGCACGACACGCTGTGTCAAGCGTAGATGAGCCAGTTCTTTCGCTTGTGTCGGGATGGTTGGCTGGCTGAAGATCGATCCATAGTTTACGATAAATGGGTTGCTGGTACGAATGGCGTCAAAGATATGCCCTGCCATGCCTGCTGTTTGCTCGTCTTGCCGTGCCGCGCGTTGTACATCAATGCCGAGTCGCCGCGCCACCTCTTCGATAATGCTGTAATCAATGTATTGTAACTTACTCATGTCCGCGACGAGATGCCCAATTTCCGCACCACCACTGCCGAACTGTCGGGCAATCGTGACAACCACTTTCCCCTCTGGCGGAGTGCCCGTTGGCAATGGCTCACTATTCCATGCCGTTTCGGGCAATACTTGCGTCGTATTTGGTTGAGTCGTATCTGGTTGTGTTTCTTGAAAAAGATATGCCATTCACTATTCCTCATTCGGCGGGAAAATAGTCTATAGTTCCCCTGTTAAATTCTATCGTACAACGTTATGTAAGAGAGATGCAAGAGATAGCTACGACATCATTTTCGTCCTATAATCTGTCCAACATTTGTATCTATGGTAAAAATCGTGTTGGCAACGTTCCAGAATACTTGTCCATTTTTGATAAGTAGTGTGCTGGAGCTACTTTGTTTGCTAGCAAGTTGTGTCGGTCCAAAAATACGCCAGTCAACCGTTCCTGTGAGCTTATTTACCGCGAAAAGTTGTGGCACTCTTACGCTATTTGCATCTATCAGTGTATGTTCTCCTGCAACATAAATGTATCTCGCGTCTACTCCTATAACCTCAGTGTTTTGTTGCTCATCTGGATAAGATACCACCTGTTGCCACAGTATATGACCTGTAGTACGGTCAAGTAAGTAAAGCGCAAGCATATGAGCAAGTGGGCGTGGATATGCTGGATCATCCCCTGCAACAACATAACTATGTGCTGTGTCTCCATGTAAGGCGACCAAAAGCGTACCC
>CAXTWV010000473.1:0-3078 GCA_964248005.1 uncultured Ktedonobacteraceae bacterium
TACTCAGGCTTCTTACCCCATGCACTGAGATGATACCAGATACCACGAAAATCGGCGGACTCCATCTCTTTTAGGGCTTGATTACAAAGTTCCGTTAATTCGACTTCTCCAATATCATTCATCTTACGTAGAAAGGGCTGTGAGAGCAAGAAGCCAATCTGAAAGTTTTGATACATGTATCCGTGGGCGTCACCACCATGAGAGAAATCAACGGCGAAAGACTTGTGACGAATATGTCGAAAGCCAGCTTTGAGAAGAAAGCCACTAAGCATAGGTGTGATACCAATTTGTGAGCCAGTGGGCGAAAATGTTTGACCAGTAAGATAGAGAGAATGTGCCATCATAACCTGCAATTTCTCAAAAGCAGGACCATTGCTAATAGGATACTCATTCTCTGTGAGGCGCACAACTCCACCTGGTCGCGTAATTCTTAGACATTCTTTTAAAAAATCAGGCCAGGAAGCTTTGGGCATAAAAGCAAGGAGAAGACGCGCATTCACAAAATCAAATGTATCATCAGGGAAGTCAAGAGGTTGACGGATATCCATTATGCGAAAAGTCGTATTAGGCCATTTTCTGCTATTAGCATAGCCTATCATTTTTTCACTGAGATCAATCCCAACAACCTCCATATGACGATACGCAGAAGCTAGATCAAGTGCCCATCCGCCGGGACCGCACGCAACATCGAGAACTCTATGGACTTCAGAAGGGTCTACACCATCTTGAAGCAATCCGCCCATTTCTTTTGTTAACAGGCGATCTTGAATAGTTAGCCTATTCATTTCCGCAGCACTTTCAGGGTTAAAGATATATGTATTTGCTTTTTGCGGTGCTTCCTCTGGTGTAGACACAACATCTTCCTTCCATTTAACGCATTGCATTCCTCGGATAACGCACATCATGCTCTGGTTGAGCGAGCACGTTTTGTAGCTCAATCGTTTTGCCGCGTTGAGGGCTGACTGATATCTTCGCAATCGGCGTTTGTAATAGTTCTTCCAGTCGTTTCAAGTATACTCTTGCCGCCTTCGGCAATTCTTCATAGGTACTAATCCCTGTGGTACTACACTGCCAGCCTTCCATCTCTTCGTAGATAGGTTCACATGCAGCAAGATCGTTTAAGGTTGCTGGGAGACTATGTATAACTTTGCCATGGAGCATATAGGCAGTACAAATTTTGATTGTGGGGAAGGTATCAAGCACATCGAGTTTTGTGATAATCGCGGCATCGAGACCATTGATCTGTGCGACGAAGCGACCCGCAACCGCATCAAACCAACCGCAGCGTCGTTCGCGTCCCGTGTTCGTACCATATTCATGACCACGATCACGCAATATTCTGCCCATATCATCAAACAAGCCCGTTGGCATTGGCCCACTTCCAACGCGCGTGATATAGGCTTTATACACACCGAGCACACGGTCAAGTGAGCGTGCTGGCAAGCCTGCGCCAACGGCAGCGTTTGATGCCATAGTTGAAGATGAGGTTACAAAAGGGTAGGTCCCAAAATCTATATCTAGCAATGCCCCTTGCGCACCCTCAAGCAGAATCGTTTTACGGTCAAAGAGTGCCTCGTGCAACATCTTCTGCGTATCTGCGATGCGCGAACGAAGCTGTAACCCATAGTTAAAATATTCGCCATGAATCTCTTCGAGTGAAAGTGGAGGTTGCCCATAAATTTGTGTAAGCATACGGTTCTTGTGCTGAAGAATAGTGGAGAGCTTGGCCCGGAAGGTATCAACATCGAGGAGGTCCGCCATGCGAATGCCTGTACGTGCATGTTTATCAACGTAAGCAGGTCCAATACCACGTTGCGTACTGTCAATCTTGTCAGCCCCCCGTGCCTCTTCCTCCATGCGGTCTAAGAGAAAGTGGTAGGGCATTACAACATGAGCGCGTTCACTGATGTAGAGTCGTGAAACGTCTATGCCTTTGCTTTGGAGTTCATCCATCTCCTGAATCAATCCCTTGGGATCGACGACTACGCCATTACCAATGATACAGGTCGTATTGGGGTAGAGAATACCAGATGGGACGAGACGAAACGCAAATTCGCCTTTTTCATGCACGACGCGATGGCCCGCGTTGCTCCCGCCTTGATAACGCACCACAAAATCTGCATGCATTGAAAGTTCATCGACGATTTTTCCTTTGCCTTCGTCACCCCATTGCGCTCCGATAACTGCAACTACCACCATAATACTTGTTCCTCTCAGTGTTCTAGGTTTATCTCGTTGTTGTAAATGTTTTATGTGCTTGTGTTGTTACATAGCCCGTGTCACATTACAACCTGTGAGCCTCGACTGTCAAGGCTGTTGTATGTAATTGAGCAAGAGCTGATCGGTAATCTGTTCGATGGGAGCGCGATCATCAGTGAATACTAGCCCACCGTCTGGATGTCCTTGTGTCACCACTGGCACAACTTCATTTGCAACCTGGCCCATGACCGTCGTTGGTGGAATACTTGAAAGGCTAGAGCGAAATGTGTCTATCGAGGTACGACTCATAGTTCCCATAATCTCAGCATTGAATGTTCCTGGAACATCAAATACATAGACACTGGGAAAAACCTGACTCATCGTGTTGACAAATGCCTGCACAAGTCGAAAATCATGAGTCGTATGCCCCGTATTAATTGCTACGACTCCTTGTGAGGACAAGTGCGAACGAATTGACGTAAAGAATTCGCGCGTTGTAAGTTGAAACGGAATGTACGGTTGTTGAAAGGCATCAATGGCGACAACATCGTACTGCTCATGCGTCGTGGCTAAATAAGTACGTCCATCCTCCACATGGACATGCAAGTTTGGTTCATTCATCGCGAAATACTTATGTGCGACATCGACAATCGTCGGGTCAATCTCTACGCCATCAATTGGCACAGGTCCATACACCTTCGTGAACTGCCGTGCAATCGTGCCGCCCGCAAGCCCGATAATACCCACCCGATGAAGCTTGTTGGGTGTAAAACCTGGGTTGAAATACGGTGCCGCGAGAAAATAATCCCAATACCAGCCTGTCAGCACCGTATCAGGATTGGCATAGTAAATAGAGTGAATCGCTTGCCCTTCGTTGAG
>CAXTWV010000474.1:0-3077 GCA_964248005.1 uncultured Ktedonobacteraceae bacterium
ACCCTGTGGCGTGCCGCGCTACACGTCTTAGAGGAAGAGGGTGCCGAACTGGTTGATGTGGAGCTACCTCATCCCACGATGGACCTTTATCGTACCGTCCAGATGCCAGAGGCAACATTAGCACATGTGCAGAAGGGCTGGCTCACCGAACATCCCGAACTGTATACGGAGACGGTACGTTCACGTCTCGTGCAAGGGCAGACGGTTTCTGCGGTTGACTATCTGCGGGCGCAATATGATCGCCGCATGTTAGCGAGTGGTTTTCGCGCGGTCATGCAGCGTGTCGATGCCTTCGTATTGCCCACATTGCCTGTACCAGCCGTTTCTATAGAACAGATGGGCCAGGATATCGAGATTGATGGCATAACCGAAAATGCCACCGTCGCGCTACTGCGTTTGACCATGCCCTTCAACCTAACGGGCCTACCAGCCGTCACGTTCCCATGTGGCTTTTCCAGTAACGGTCTACCAATTGGCATACAGGTTGCAGGCAAGCCTTTCGAGGAGGCCACAGTCTTGCGCATCGCCCACGCCTACCAGCAATTGACCGACTGGCACCGTAGGGAGGCGATGGTATCCGAGGCGTAAACCCCAGTACGGGTCTGATTTTATCACACCCTCTCAGCGATTGATTCTGTACATAGGATTGAGGGACGTTTCATCAATCCTGAGAAGAGTGTCGATGGGCGAAAGGGTGTGATGAAATCAGACCCGTACTGGAGTTCACCGCTTTTCTCCCAGAAAATTCGTCCAAAAAAGGCTTGACAAACTCTTTCAATTTACGTATTATCTAATTAGACATTTGTACAATCGTATACATGTACAAGGATAAGAAAATGGACGAAAGACAGGCACAGATCGAGGCACAGAGAAAATATGGCATGGCTCGTATGACCTATGAGGCATCGCAGGGTGAGCCGTTGTTACGTCTAGGGCGAGCGTTCGCGGACCCGCTGCGTATACGTTTGCTGGCGTTGTTAGCGGAACGTTCTATGTACGGTCAGGAGTTGGCGGAAGCGTTGCATGTCGCGACCCCGACGATTTCGCATCATATAGCCATTTTGAAGGCGGCAGGACTGGTACGGGTGGAGCGTGAAAACAATTATCACCACTACCATTTCGATGAGCAAGGGTTGGCGAACATGACACAGATGTTGACGCTTGAGCATCTACGCGGCATTGGACAGGCTATGCGTCTGCAAAAAGACTCAACGGACGTGTCACCAACCGAGGCTGACGACCGCAGAATGACGCAAGAGGCGTACTTCAAAGATGGGCGTTTACTCAGTATTCCGCCACAGGCAAAGTCGCGGAAATACGTGCTGGAAAAAGTCGCTGAATCGTTCGAGTGGGGCCGTATCTACGATGAAAAAGAGATCAACACAATTTTGAAAACACTTCATCCAGAGGCCGCGACACTCCGCCGTGAGATGGTCGATCAAAACATCATGATGCGCGAGAACGGACGCTACTGGCTTGTGCGCCCACAAACGTCAATGTAGGGGTCTAATTCTATTACACCCATAGGCGTCAAGTTAAGCAAGGATGAGCTTTCTAGGAACTGGCTTGAGAAGCCAGTTCACAAGGATTGCAGACGAGCAACAGGGGAGACAAGTCCTTGTCCATCAAAGACTCCTTTCTGTACGAAGAGCCATCGCTGCATCGGCTTGAGAAGCCAATGAAGACAGCCTCATTGGTTTGTTCTTTCAAAGCTCAACAATCCTTAACTTGACGCTTATGGGGTCTAATTCTATTACGCCCTCGTGAGCGATTAGCAATGTCCACAGGATTGATGTAACGTTTCAACATGTCCTCCAACATTGGAGAATGCCACGAGGGTGTAATAGAATTAGACCCCTACAATTCAATTTCCACATGCATGAAACCATTCGATAGAAGGAGGGATTTTTATGTCAACCTCAATCTCTTTCCTTAATAAAATCACAAACGTGCTTGATACGCTCTGTGAAATCGCGGAAACCTATCGTGTCTCTAGTCGGCAAGAGGATGCTGTGAACGTGCTTGCGGCAGGAATACCACTTCTGCATGAAGTTTCACCGCGACATCAGGCAATGTTTCTTACGGCGTATGGTAAACAGCTTACGATAAGCATGTTTCAAAGCAAAAGAACTGCTGACGAAGTTCTCTCTGTCTTGTTACGTGCGAAACAGCTTGTGGAGCCGCTTAACGATCAAGCACTGCTAGCTGATATACTCTACGAACTTGGGGAAATGTACTGCATCAGAGGACACAAAACAGAGGGCCAAGAGACTGATTACGACACCGCGCTTACGTATATGCGACAAGCACTCGATCTCTATGAGGCCGTGCAGAATGAGAAACGTATGCCTCAGTCATTGCTTGGCGTTGGCAGAATGTACCAGAACATAGGACAAAATGAAGCGGCACAACTCTATATCGAACGGGCGATTGGGCTAGCCGAGCAACAACAGGACAAAGCGATCCAGGCCGAAGCGACAAATCATCTTGCCCTGTTAACCGCAGGTATTGACGACATAGAAACTGCGCTCCAACAGGCTAAAGTTGCACTTACGATACGAGAGTCAGCAGGACTCAAAGCTGATATACCCTATACCTATCTCACGCTTGCGGAACTGTATCAGGCACAAGGCAAGAATGAAGAGGCACTCGTAGCATATCAGCAGTGCTATACGCTTGCGGAAGAGATACATTCAACCGCAACGATATTCGTCTTGCTTGGCGTTGGCTACATACATCTTGAGAACAATGAGATAGCCGAGGCTATTGACCACTTTAAGCAAGCATTGTTGCGAGCAGAAGCAATTGATTTAAAGACGGGTATACAGGAAGCGCAAGAGGCGTTAGCAGAAGCCGAAGAAAGGATACATTCATGAGTGAGCAGTGGCTACGTGACTACATCCAACTCGCGCTACGTATCGACAAGGTATTTCACATTGTAGTAGATTTGCCCTTTGTGGATTACTATTATGGGCCGTCTGAGTGGAAAGCGGAGTTAGGTTCTGGCAGCAGCCCTTTCATGACTTCTTTCCCTCGATAGAATACTTTGGGAAGCGTCTAGTGCAACCGCATTTACA
>CAXTWV010000475.1:0-3054 GCA_964248005.1 uncultured Ktedonobacteraceae bacterium
GATGTCTTTTCTTTTGTGCAGAAGCAGCAAGGGCTAGAGTTTCGCGATACGCTTCACTACCTTGCGGAAAAGGCTGGCGTCACTATCGAAGATACGCCCGGACGGAACCCGGAAGAGGAGCGTGAAAGAAGTGCCGTCAAAGAGCGATTGCGCAAACTGAATGAAGACGCACTCCTATGGTTTCATCAAGCATTGTTGCGTTCCAGAGAGGCGTCAGAGGCTCGTGCCTATGTGCAGAGTCGTGGAATATCATCCGAAACCGTGCTCGCGTTCAGCCTCGGCTACGCCCCTGAATCGTGGGATAGTCTTTCGCGTTATCTGTTGACACAGGGCTATACAGAACGAGAACTTATTCTGGGTGGACTTGCACGTGAACGAGAAGGCTCAATCGCGAACGAAGGCGGAAATGGAATTTATGATTACTTTCGTAACCGCTTGATCTTCCCCATTCGGGATACGCGTGGGCGTGTGATCGGTTTTGGTGGACGTGCGTTAGGCGACGGCAAACCGAAGTACCTGAACTCACCGCAAACACCATTGTTTGAAAAAAATACGGTCCTGTACGCGATAGACATGGCACGCGATGCAATAAAACAAGCGGGACAAGTTGTTATAGTAGAAGGTTATGTTGATGCCGTAATCGCGCATCAGTATGGCACAAAACAGACGGTCGCGTGTATCGGGAGCGCAATCACAGAAAAGCACATTCAGCAAATCAAAAAGCTCACCAAGCAGGTCACACTCGCCCTTGACCCCGACGCCGCAGGAAGCGCGGCAACCGAGCATGGTATTCAAGAAGCTCAGAAGGGCTTTGATAAAAAGATTGTCGCGGTACCACTGGCTGGAAATGCAACACTTCAACGCCGAGGGAAAAGTGGACCAGCATCACGCGGCATGATTATGCTCGAAGAACAGGTTGATGCCGAGATCAACGTACTGCAACTACCGGCAGGAGAAGACCCGGATGAGGTCATTCGACGCGACTTCTCCCTCTGGCTGTACGCTGTATCACATCCTTTGCCACTTATCGACTACTATTTCGTAGTAAAAACAGAAGACCTGAATTTACGAGAACCACATGGGAAAACTGAGGCCGCGAAGCGTTTACTTCCTGTGATTGGCATGATGAGCGACCGCATCAAGCGCGATGCCTATATGCGCAAGCTTGCCGCAATGATTAGCATTGACGAACGTACATTGTATGAAGAGTTACAGCGTGTCTTACGCGGTCAAAAAACGCAGGGTGTGACGGCGGCTTTTGCGGACCCAATGGCACAAAAGCAGGTAAGAGCAACGAGTGAGCCAGAATGGTTGAATGATGGGAAGACGGGTACGAAGGGAGAAGAGTCCTATACACAAAGTACTAGTGTTACCAATTCTACCGTTCCATACGTTAGTATTGACAAGAGTAAGGCTGATAAGTTACAATGGGAGGACTACCTGATTGGACTACTCTTGCAAAATCCTGGTTTGAGTCCCTATGTATGTGGTATAATACATGATGGTGACTTCGCTGGGACAGACACGCGAGAGTTGTACCACATACTAAACGCTCTGTATCAACGTAGTTCTTCCCCCTCATATCAATCCTTAGAGCAACTTGTGCCTGTGGAACTGCAAGCCGCAGTCGCCAGGGTGCAGCAGTCCGTTGAGTCGAGGTCCCCTTTAGATGGGGTGGGACAGGTCAAAGCAGCCGTCCAATGCGCTACACGACTCAAACGAACGCGCTTGGTACAACTGAATACGGAGTTACAATACTTACTGCGTGAAGCAGTCGATTCCGGCGACCGTGCCGGAGTACAGCAGCTTCAGCAACGGCTGATAGAAGTACATCAGCAAGTACGAACAATCGACTCTGCGACTCACCTTCAAGGGTGATTTTATAACGTTAGTCAATGAGTGCAATCATTTTACCAAGTCGGAATCGGAGAGCAGGGATTTTATTCCTTTTATTATCATGCCAGCCTGTTTTCTGAAGGGGGATGCCAGAATGGTGAATCGGGAACAAGATGTGATGGATCGCGTAGAGGAAGAGCGTGGAAGTGGAATTGCGGCGGGGAGTTTGGGGCACACAGGACCCCTACGAGATGTGTTTTTATTGGATACTATTGATGAGTCTATGTTAAGAGATGCGGAAAATGTTTTTGGTGTTGAAGCCGTAGGTCATTCTACTCACACTGCTGAAGGAAGCTACAAAACTTCCCTTGAGGCACCTGAGCATTTTGACCTGTTTAAGCTACAGGACGAAGAGCCTATGGATGCCCTGGACCCAACCAAAGAGCCACCAGCAGACTGGGAGCCGGGACCTGAAGATGTCGAGGTAATCGCGGATGCAGAAGTGATGGTTGACCCAAAATGGGAAGAACTACAAGATGGCTTTGGAATCGTGGTTGCTGATTTAGAAAGCAGCCTCGATGATCCCGTGCGCATGTATCTGCGTGAAATCGGGCGTGTACCCTTGCTCAATGCAGAAGAAGAGGTACGCCTCGCGCAACGCATGGAGCGTGGCAAAGCGGAACGTGCGAAGCCAGAACAGAATAGGACCACTCGCCGTTACATTGATGACGGTGAAGAGGCACAGCGCCGTTTGACCGAAGCAAACTTGCGCCTCGTCGTCAGTGTAGCGAAAAAATATATCGGGCGCGGTATGAGCCTTCTGGACTTAATCCAGGAAGGCAATATCGGCTTGATTCGTGCTGTCGAAAAGTTTGACTACACCAAAGGCTATAAGTTCAGTACCTATGCGACCTGGTGGATTCGTCAGGCGATTACCCGCGCCATCGCGGACCAAGCACGAACGATCCGCATTCCAGTGCATATGGTCGAGACAATTAATCGTTTGATTCGCATTAGCCGTCGTTTGCTGCAAGAGTTAGGCCGTGAACCCACGTCCGAAGAGATTGCGGAGCAGATGGAGATTAGCGCGGAGAAAGTGCGTGAGATCATCAAGGTTAGCCAGGAGCCGGTCAGCCTCGAAACACCTATTGGTGAAGAGGACGACAGCCATCTTGGAGACTTCATCGAAGATCATACCGCGCTTGCACCAGCTGAGGC
>CAXTWV010000476.1:0-3029 GCA_964248005.1 uncultured Ktedonobacteraceae bacterium
GTTGCATCACCTCTAATGAGGATACAGTCCCCCATCAATGAGCAACGTCTGGGCCCGTAAGAAACGGATTGGCAATGAGGGAGAGTGCAGCTTCAGCTACCTCTTCTGGCTTTCCAAGCCGACCAACCGGAATATGCGCGGCATACTGGTGGACCTGGGTCTCATTTCCCAGCAGGGTCTCTCCCCCTACAATCATTGCAGGAGCAAGGGCGTTCACGGCCAACCGCTTGAGGTCAGACTCGCGCTTCCATTCTTCAAAACAGACAGCAGTGGTGCGTAAGATCAGAAAATCAGGGGTGTAGGAGTGACCCTGCATCTTCTTCCCAGATTTGTCAAGATAGCGGATTTTGAAGGTATCTGGTTGCTCAAAGAATTCGAGGACCTCTGGGTCACAATCCATCATAACCAAGGCCCACAGCTCAGGATTTTGGCTCTCAAATTGAATGGTCGCGCCCATTTTTCGAGAAGGGTACGTACCACTGACATTGTTTGCGCGAGATGTGACACGGCGTGCGGGATCAGAACCACGAAGAGTCGAGAGATACGAGATCGTGGATGGCGCGAGGGCACGCGCTCGACACCACTGGGTGTAAGCGGCAGCTTCCATCAGCAACGTGGTTGATGGCATAGGACTGCACCTCGGAGAGATCAAGTTCTTTGGCTCTCCTGTGTTCAACGCGGATGCTTGACAACACAAGTTTGCACACATGGATGGTGATCGACGCGGGACGGCTTCACAGGAGCCCCACGAAAAGCATACGATATTTTGAGGGGGAAAACAACCCTATGAAGCATATGATGGCGCAGTGCAGCAGAGAATGGCAAGAAAATCGAGGGAAAGTGAGTGAGCAAACAGAAAAGGGGCATAAAACCACTTTTCTGTTCTATTGCACCACAGACCCCACATTGACCTATGTATTGCATCTGGGCCCATCATCTCTCCAGGTATTCATTGGAAGCCCTTGTTGACCGAACATTACCGAGCCTCTTTGTCAACACACGCTTGGACTCGCATGGCACGAAGACCGCTACCTCTCGCAAGCAGCACGTTCGTTCCGCCAGTTTCTCATTGATTACTTCGCACAGTTGAAGGAGTGATATGCGCGAAGCTGGGGTTATTGTAATTTGCATATTTGCAATGCAGCAAGGGTCATTGGTATTTTGCAGCAACCAAAAAACTACCTGCGTTTATGGATTGAGATACACAAATAATTGAAGTACAGCGTTTTAGGCTCCAAAACCTTCTTTTAGGAAAGTATACCCTATCAACCTTCTAGACATTTACCGTCGAAGTGATGAGAGGAAATAAGTTAGTGGGTATTTACTTTTATTCATAAAAAATGGACACCATACATGTCTATAGGAAAATTGGATATTTCGAGAGGCTCTGGCACATGCAGTCGCCTCTATTGAGGTTAATCCAGCCGAGGGTTAGCTTGCCTCGACTCAGGCAAACTGCTGATTCTGATCCTTTGGGGCGAGGAGCAATTGCTTCACAGGAGGATAAGCATTTATGTTTCACGGTGGCTCTTTCATTGTATTTCCTAGCATTGCAGAAGACTCGACCTTTATCTTACGCCATCTCGCTGATACACTACTTCTATCCTATGACCCTTTCCCCGATAAGCAGTTCTTAAGCAAAGCACGTACGCTCCTCACGGTAGTGCTTGCGTTGAGCGATGAACTGTCTCACCGTGCTAGACTAAGGTGGGGAGAAGAGTCTCGCTCTCAACAGACCGATGGAGGTATCCTTGTTCCTAGCTCACAGTACATCGTTCCGCTATAAGCAAGCCGTCTCTTTCGACCTCACAGAACTCGCCTCATTCTTGCGAGGTATAGTGTGTCACTCGATGCATTGGAACCATTAATAGTCCTCCAATGCAGCGTGCCCACATTTGAGTATCAAAATGATACAGGAACGCTCCTCGCTCATCCGCTCGTCAGATGCAGCGATCAACTGGTTGTTGCTATCCCTGGAACGTTGCTTACAGCTGCCCGTCATAAATTGATACGTCTAGCGTAGGAGCACGGAGTTACGGATGAACTGGCAAATATGACCTCTGAGTATGAATGGATACTGGTGCTAAATAGCCAATCGTCCCTCCAGCGTTTGGCTATTTAGCACCAGTATCCATTCATACTCAAGGGCCTACTACTCGAACCCTAAGACTTGGCATAAAAGAGAGTGTACGTAAAACGAATGGATGAAGAACCGTTGGTGGGCTACGCTCTACTCGATCACGAATGGCAAGCGAGAAGGTGGTTTACACGGCAATACGTCTATCATAGGACTGTCGAGCAGCTATGACATCCTCAATATGATTTTCGGACCATGTGATAATTGCAGTAATGGATTCACAAAGTGTCTGTCCAAGAGGTGTTAAGGTATACTCGACACGCGGCGGTACTTGTGCATATACGATGCGCTGGACCAATCCATCTCGTTCCAAATTACGCAACGTCTGGGTGAGCATTTTTTGCGAAATTCCTCCAATATGCCTGTGAAGTTCTGTGAAGCGCAATGTCTGATGCGCAAGTAATCCGACAATGAGCGTAGACCATTTATCGGCAATGACATCAAGGACTTGTCGGGTTGAACAGTTCGCATCATAGACATTTGGAGCAAATAGTTCCATTCGATCACCCTCTCTTACTTTACGGTACGTATACCACTTTTCAGTGCCTTCTTGTAAAAAGAAAGCTTCTCTCTTATAGTAACTTTTGAGAATTGTATTGTCAATTCTCTCTTGATACTCACGAAGAAAGAAGAGCTTTTTTATACAGGAAGGAACTTTTCATGTATGCCCTTACCGGAGCGAGCGGTCAGCTTGGTCGCCTCGTACTTCAGCACCTACTTGCTCAAGTGCCAGCTACCCAGGTTATTGCTACCACCCGTGAGCCACAGAAGCTCGCGGATATCGAAGCTCAAGGCGTCATCGTTCGCAAGGCTGACTTCTCTCAGCCAGAAACTCTCCCTGAAGCGTTTGCGGGCGCGACACGTCTCCTCATCATTAGTACAGACGTGGTTG
>CAXTWV010000477.1:0-3026 GCA_964248005.1 uncultured Ktedonobacteraceae bacterium
CCCCCCCCCACACCCCCCCCCCCCCCCCACACAACAACAATCCATGCATATTACTAATATTTGCGTTCTTTGGGTATGAATATTGGGTCGTCAACCATAAGTACGTCCTTATAGTCCAGGCGAACGTCGTGTGTCGTCGTGCCTTTGTAGGCGAGTGTGTGCTTGAGCCAGTTCACGTCGTCGCGCTTCTGATAGTCGAGGCGGTAATGTGCCCCGCGACTTTCGGTACGCGCTAATGCGCCATGTGTAGTGGCCTCGGCGCAGTCGAGCAAGAAGCCAAGTTCAATTGTTTCGACTAGCTCGGTGTTGAAACGTTTGCCCTTGTCCTGCACCTGGACATTGCGGTATGCATCTTGGAGGCCATCAATTGTGTCGAGGGCGTGACGGAGGCCACGATCAGTGCGTTCAACCATGACTTGTTCGTCCATCTCGTTCTGCATCTCACTACGTATACGAGCAGCAGACTCACCACCTGTTGAGCTATAGATACGGTCAACGAGTTCACGCGAGTAGGCTTCTGGTTCAGGAGGCAATGGCGCGTGGTCGTTCTCTTTGATAAACTGTGCCATATGCTTGCCCGCACGTCGCCCGAACACGATCAGGTCTACCAGCGAGTTTGTGCCAAGACGGTTCGCACCGTGTACAGAGACACAGGCGACCTCACCGGCGGCATAGAAGCCCGGTGAAACAGTCCATTGTGGGTCAATCACAACAC
Organism: uncultured Ktedonobacteraceae bacterium; assembly: GCA_964248005.1. GTDB lineage: Bacteria > Chloroflexota > Ktedonobacteria > Ktedonobacterales > Ktedonobacteraceae > JBBQVS01. Next base: position 716 of record CAXTWV010000477.1, read on the forward strand.
GTGCATCAATATCTGTTGGAATACCACCCATCGCGTAGTGCGCGGTTGGTTGAATCGGTACTGGCTCGGTGATTGGTTCGACGCCGAGATAGTTACGAGCAAAGTCAGTAATGTCAGGTAGCTTCTCGGCAATCGTTTTCGCGCCGAGGTGACGCACGTCAAGGAAGACATAATCCTTGCCATCGACGCCGTTACCATCTTTAATCTCTTGTACGATACAGCGAGACACAATGTCGCGTGGCGCGAGGTCTTTCAGCGTCGGCATATAGCGTTCCATGAAGTACTCACCCTTGCCGTTGAGTATCTTACCACCTTCGCCGCGTGCCGCCTCGCTAAGCAAGACACCTACTTTATAGATGCCCGTGGGATGGAACTGGTACATCTCCATGTCTTGCAGTGGAATGCCACGTCGATAGGCAACTGACATACCATCGCCCATACAGGCAAAAGCGTTGCTGGTGACGCGCCATGCTCGCCCATATCCACCTGTAGCGAACAAGACCGCCTTGGCGTGGAAGGTGTGAATTTCGCCTGTGCGTATTTCGAGTGCGACGACGCCACATGCCTGTCCATCGTTCATCACGAGGTCAAGCATCAAGAATTCGTTGAAGAAGCGCACCTGATTTTTGATAGCACTCTGATACATTGTTTGCAGAATCATATGTCCGGTGCGGTCTGCCGCGTAGCAGGAGCGACGAACAGGCCCCTCACCATAATTACGTGTGTGACCACCAAAGCGGCGTTGGTCAATACGTCCATCGGCGGTGCGATTAAAGGGCAGACCGCGATGCTCAAGCTCGTATACCGCGTCGATGGCTTCACGTGTCAGGACTTCTGCCGCAGGCTGGTCTACCAGATAGTCGCCACCCTTCACAGTATCATACATGTGCCATTTCCAGTGGTCCTCTTCCTGGTTGCCGAGTGCGGCAGCCACACCACCTTGTGCCGCGCCTGTATGTGAACGCGTGGGATAGACCTTTGTCAACACCGCAACACTGGCCTGCGGCAATTGCATCGCAGCCATTAAGCCAGCACCGCCGGACCCGACGATGACAACATCAAACTTATGATACATAATAGTTTCCTTGTTCCCAAGAACGTATTTATCTTACTGTACATGCAGGACCAAGATTGCCTGTATGCTGAAACGTAATGAGCGTAATTGTACCTAACATAAAAAAGACAAGTAACAGAACACCAGCGGTAGAAAGCAAGGCGAGACGTGGGCCACGTGAGCGTACATAGTCGTCAATCACCACACGGAGTCCGTTCATGCCGTGTGTAAGTGATAACGTGAGCAATACCCAATCGAAGAGCCGCCACAATGGATTATCATAGCGCATTGCCACAAATTGATAGGTGGTGCAATGAACATCATTGGTGACATGCATAACGAACAGGTGGATGATGGCGAGAAAGATAAGGACAATACCAGAGACGCGGAAGTAATACCAGGAAAAGGTTTCTAATCCGCCGCTTGCTGGACGTGGACCACGACCAGTCGATATGTTTAACATTCTACAAACTCCTCTTGTCATGTTAAAGCACCGTAGGGGTCTAATTCATTACACCCTTGTTCGGTTTGTGATACGCCAACAGGGTGTAATGAATTAGACCCCTACATGGCGCGTTGCATGTTATTAACGTCCAGAACTTGCTGTAGGCACATGAGTGAACCAGTACAGCCCAGGCACAATGACGTAGTAGGACATGGGTAAGAACACAAGGACGGTTAGTACCAGCACACCAATGAACATAGCACGCTGATAACGCACGCCTTTACGCCAGAAGTCGATAAACATGATGCGCACACCATTGAAGGCGTGAAATAGAACCGCGCCAATGAGTGCCAGGGAGAGCAAGCGCACAATGATTTGGTCAAAAAGCACAATACCTTCGTTATAAACCAATGGGCCAAAACCTAGCAGCGAGACATCAACGATGTGAATAAATAAGAACAGCAGAATACCAAGTCCTGTCACACGGTGCAAGAGCCAGGACCACATACCTGATTGACCTTTATACATCTTTTCCTCAATTCTGGGCAGGAGGGGATGGGGTATGGACGTACAGTATGGCATCTCTCTACAGCACCCCATCGTGCCTTCCTAGCCAGGTGTAGTTGATAGCGTATTCTTATTATACGTCAAGGTGTGGAGGGGTGCAAAGTGTTACAAAACAAAATGCTGTAGGGGCTTTCATTCATTACGCCCTCGCCAACATTTACAATTGAGATCAGGGCGTAATGAATGAAAGCCCCATACGCATCAAGCTAAGAATGGTTGAGTTAAAAATAGCTCTCCAAAAGGAG
>CAXTWV010000478.1:0-3021 GCA_964248005.1 uncultured Ktedonobacteraceae bacterium
TCCGTCACAGCATACCATACAACATCTTTATAGAAGGAGAAAAGTGTATGTCCACAACATCATTTAAAGCGTTTGTTGTCAATAAGACCAGTGATAACTTTACAGCGGGTCTTCAAGACCTGTCACAGAGCGACCTTCCAGCAGGCGAAGTCCTGGTCCGAGTAGCCTATTCAAGCGTGAATTATAAAGATGGTCTGGCCTCGATACCTGATGGCAAAATTGTTCGTAACTACCCGTTTGTACCGGGCATAGATATTTCAGGGACGGTTGTAGAGTCAAGCGATGCTCGTTTCAAAGCTGGCGATGAGATTATCGCGACAAGCTACGACATCGGCGTCTCACATTATGGCGGATATAGCGAATATGCACGTCTCAAGGCAGATTGGATTGTGCCACTGCCACAAGGATTGACGCTCAAAGAGGCAATGGCACTAGGCACCGCAGGCTTTACCGCCGCGCTTTCGGTTCATCAGATGCAAAAGAACGGCCTCACACCCGCACGTGGACCCGTATTAATTACGGGTGCAACAGGTGGCGTTGGCAGTATCTCCATCAGTATTTTCAAAAAGCTTGGCTACACGGTTGCCGCAAGTACAGGGAAGACAGAGGAACACGACTATCTCAGAAGTCTTGGCACGAGTGATATTCTAGGACGCGAGGAAACGTCTGCCGAAAGCACGCGCCCGATGGAAAAAGAGCGTTGGGCTGGCAGTGTTGACTCAGTAGGTGGCTCGACGTTGGCCTATCTGTTGCGCTCGACAAAGCAGGGCGGTTCTGTCGCGGCATGTGGTAACACAAGTGGACCCAATGTCACGACAACGGTGTTTCCATTTATCCTACGTGGCGTCAATCTGCTTGGCATCGACTCTGAACATTGTCCCATGGAGCTACGCCGTCAGTTATGGCAACAACTGGCAAGCGACTATAAACCTGATGCGCTCCTTGATAGCATTGGCAAAGAGGCGTCATTAGAAGAACTTCCTCACGTCTTAGCCACGATTCTAAAGGGCGGCATACGAGGCCGTACCATTGTGCGCGTAGGATAATTAGAAGACACTCGTATAAGAACAATATAAGACAACGCACTAATAAGAAAGAGAGGCATACCATTTCAGCACTACTGAAATGGTATGCCTCTCTTTCTTATTAGTGCAAAGGCGATATATGTGCCAGTGGATACTTCTATCACCTTTACATACATGCGAGACATGTTCCATCAATGTAAGAATAGAAGGAGATTACGCAAAGCCCTCTTATCTATACTTCCCACAACGAACAAAAGAGTGGGGTATGTCAATTGTAAGGGCTTTCATTCATTACGCCCTGATTATTTACCAGAGAATTGAGCAAGACATGTTGAAAGAGTTCAAAACAGTCTATGACCTGCATCGTTGGGTGCGCTATCTTGCCTGGGGCGGACTTGGAAGTGCGGCACTCTTCTTGCTCTGGGCTGAAGATGGCTTTCCACCTCCAATATGGCAACTTTTAGCGCAAAAGATACAGCAAACTTCATTTTCGTGGGCGACAAGAGGTGGCATAGCGGTCCTCTTCCCATTTTCCAGCCTTGCCGTACTTTCGCTTTTATGGCTTCTTGCGTGGATACTTTTGCTCTGGGTGAGTCTCACGCTATTCTGGCCTCGCAAGTATGATGCACGTCATGTCGCATGGCGCGAGTCACGCAATCTGACTGTCCGTGAAGTGCTACGGTTAGATGAAGATACATTACAGGAGGACACTGTGAACATTCCTCGACTGAACTTACCACACAAAGCACACCTTGTCTCACAGATAGCAGCGACTGGAACCGACTCATCGCGTCCCACTCGGCAACCGATATCCAACGGAGGACGCGATGAATCGGTCCCTACACAGCGTCCCATTCGGCAATCGATACTCAACGGAGGATGCGAAAATGCTCCTGTAGGGACCGATTTATCACGTCCTCGTGCCATACACGCCGTTAACCAGGATGCGATGAATCGGTCCCTACAAGACACACCACAGCAATCACGGCAAAGGGAACAAGCAGCAACACAACCTGTGCTTGTTGCAACTGGAAGTGGGCGAAAAGCACGACCGACCACGCCCTTGCCACCTACACCAACACCACGCACATGGCAAAGACAGCGTACTGACGCTGCCTCTTCTATTGACGATGTGCCAACGACACCTGAACGCTCTTCCCGCACAGGTGTGCTCACAGCACATAGGCAAACAAAACTCAATGTGGGTGTGGGTTGGAATAGTGGTATTACACGGCGTCAACGACCAAACGAGGATAGTCTCGTTGTGTTACAGGGAATGTGTACCTACAATGACCAGCTTGTACCATTTGGCCTTTTCGTCGTTGCTGATGGCATGGGCGGGCATGACTTTGGACAAGAAGCCAGCCATATCGCCATTCAATCTATGATGCAAACAGTGTTGCGTGATATTGCTGCCAGTGCCTCCTTAAATGATACCGTCATTATTGAATTGCTTGTGAACGGTGTCGAGAAAGCTAATACCGCGATTTGCCAACGTTGCCGTGAATGGCGCAAGGACATGGGTACGACGCTCACTGCGGCACTGATTGTTGACACAAAAGTCTATGTCGTCAATGTGGGCGACAGTCGCACGTATCTCTATGATGAGACCAATGGCCTATCACAGATTACGCTTGACCATTCTTTGGTCGCGAATCTTGTCATAGCAGGTGTTATTACGCCCGAAGAGGTCTATACGCATCCTGAACGCAACAAAGTCTATCGCAGCCTCGGCAACCGCGACGGTGTAGAGGTAGACTGGTTCACCCGCGATCTACGCCAAGATGACAGCTTATTGCTCTGCTCCGATGGCTTATGGGAAATGGTACGCGACCCAGACATACGTCGGATCGTCGGGAGTGGACAAGAGCCAACACAGGTGTGCGATATGCTTGTGCAAGCTGCTCTACGCAATGGTGGCGAAGACAACGTAAGTGCGGTCATAGTAAAAGTGGAATAAGCGGAGGCAAGCAGATGGCCCTGATGGTGCATGCAC
>CAXTWV010000479.1:0-2988 GCA_964248005.1 uncultured Ktedonobacteraceae bacterium
GGGTCAACTCATCCAAGACCCCAAACTCATTAGAGCTTAGGTTGATGCCTATTGGACGTGATAAATCGGTCCCTACAGGCGACGTATCCCCATTAATTTGTCAAATTGCATAATTAGACCCCTACAGTTTGTATATTCTCATTCATTTGTATATCATATAATTGATACTCCACTTACCCTTTTCATTGACAAAAAAAGCAGCATTACAGTATACTCTGGAAGCAGGTTGTATAGTAGTGTTGGGATATTTTATCTATACGAGACTACACTTTTACGGGTTTAATTTTTAAACGAACAAGCCATAGTAAGAGTGTCACAAACGATCCGGGGGGATGAGTTTTGTATCTCGTCGATGGGTACTTGTGGAAGTCCGGGGGGAATTTCATAGGCATTCCAATACTTCTTTGTATACACCTGCTCATTTTTTACCCTATGACAGTCGAGGAAGACGATTGAGCATAGGGAAGGGGGATACGTGATGTTGTCAGGAGACGAGGAACAGCCTACTCCAGAGTCATCATTGGACGTGACGAAAAAAGGGAAGCGCGCGGTTCGTAAAAAGCATGGGGACGACCACTATCGAGAGATAGGGAAGAAGGGTGGGGCGGCTCTCAAGAAGAAGCGTGGTAGTGAGTATTATCGCACGATTGCTCAAAAGGGAGGTCAGGCTAACGTAGCAAAGTATGGTCCCGACCATTTTTCGGAAATGGGCAAGAAGGGTGGTAATAAAACTAAAGAGCAACAGGACCCAGAGTTCTACAGTCGTATCGGAAAACTCGGCGGTGCCGCCAAACGTCGGAAAAAAGCGGAATAATCATAGTGCGGTTGCAGCTACTGCGAGGACATGTCCCCGCATACCTGCAACCGCACTATGATTGTTTACACCTCTGTATGGAGCTTTGCTAATCCCTCTGCGATTGCTGCCGCGACACCTGTCTCTTCTGTCTGACGTGCGACACGCAATGCGTTCTTAATGGCTTTGGCATTTGAGCGTCCATGTGAAACGATAGCAGAACCGTTGATGCCTAGCAAGGGAACGCCCCCATATTCCGCATAGTCAAGACGCCTGAACACCGCTCGCAAGCCAGGGCGCAACACTGCCGCCGCGAGTTTGCTTGGTAAAGAACTGGTCATTTGTGTACGAATGAGGCCGAGTAGCGTTTCGGCAAGTCCCTCGCTCAATTTCAGCACCACATTGCCGACGAAGCCATCGCATACAATGACATCAGCTCCGTTCGCGGGAATATCCCGCCCTTCGACGTTCCCGATAAAGTTGATGCCAAGCGTGGCGGCATTAGCTTTGAGCAGTTGATGTGCCTCGACAACCTGCTTGTTGCCTTTGCTCTCCTCTTCGCCATTGGCAAGCAACCCGACACGGGGAGCCTTCATCTGAAAGATACGCTCCATGTAGAGCGATCCCATCAAGGCGAATTGTTGCAGATATTCAGGCGTGCAATCAGTGTTCGCGCCCATATCAATAACGAGGCACGCTCCGTTTTTCGTCGGCAACACACCACCAAGCGCGGGTCGTTCAACCCCTGGAATACGTTTGAGTGTGAATAACGACGCTGCAAGCATCGCACCACTATTGCCAGCAGAGACGGCTCCAACTGCTTTACCATCGCGAACTAACTGCAATGCAAGCGTCATAGACGCGTTTTTCTTGCGCCGTACTGCATTAGCGGGATGCTCATCCATCTCGATTACTTCATCTGTGTGCAGAATAGGAAGGTCAAGACCCTTTGTGTCATGTTTAGCGAGTTCGGCTTGTATAACTTCCTCACGCCCGACAAGGTAGACGCCTATGCCATACTCCCGTGCCGCTTGGACAGCACCCAGCACAATCTCGCCTGGAGCATTGTCTCCACCCATAGCATCGAGGGCAACGCGCACACTTTGCTTCTCCTCATGCGCATCACTGGTGACGCTCATGCGTGTCCTCCCTCTGGCCCACCAATCGTGGAATGTACCAGTGTTACCAGCTTATCGAGGTCGAATGGCTTGTAGACAATCTGGACCACGCCCGCCTCGCGAAACTCTGCTTCCTCTTTATATGCATCAAGGAAGGCCGTCACGAGGATGACGGGAATGCGGCGCAGTCTACCAGCAGCCATGTCCATGCCCATCAATTTCAATTCGTCGCGCCCATCCAGATATGGCATCATGATATCGAGCAGGATAAGATCGGGATCATGTTCACGCACAGCATCGTAGAAACGCAGACTTTGCGTTGTCATAAACGTTTCATAGCCCTCGTCCCCCAATGCCTCTTTGAGAAGATCAGCAATAGTTGGATCATCGTCCATTATTAATATCTTTTTTGCCATGAAGCCACCCTCGTCATTATAATTCAGAGAAACTCTCTCTTCTATTCAGCACAACACCCACAGAAATGCCACTTCATTATAACACTACCTCATAGGGAATGCATGTGGGACATAGGACTATTGGAAACTCACGGATGCACACGATTTTCACAAAGGATATCAATCCGTTACCTTGTATTGTCGCGTAATGGAGAGGCAGGATCGTTTTGTAAGAGATAGAGCAATCGTGAGCTTGGAGCAATCGAACTATCAGTTGCATCGTCAAGTATGCGTGTGCGTTCCTCTTCGCTGAGATTATATGATGGGTCCCAGACATATTGCTTCAGGTCTACATGTCCGTCAGGCGAGAAGACAATGCCTTCAGCCTCTAATAACAGGCGCATTTTGCCGCGTTGTCCAAAGGCCCAACTCCCTGTCAACTCACCTTTGCTACTCACAACACGTTGTGCTGGCACGCCCTCTGTAGACTCATTCATGATCCAACCGATCATCCGTGCTCCACGCGGATAACCGAGTGCTTTCCCAAGCGCACTGTATGTTGTAACTCGACCAACTGGACATGCTTTTACCAATGCAAAGACGTGTGACATAAGTGTAGCGACTTGTTCACAAAAAAGCGTTGTTTCATCTGACATATATCACCATCCTTCATACTTATCAT
>CAXTWV010000480.1:0-2134 GCA_964248005.1 uncultured Ktedonobacteraceae bacterium
GTCTGCTCTCCAATGGACAGTTCGACGGCTATTTCGTGGTTGGAGCGACCGTGGGCGATGTGGATGAGCACGTCACGTTCGCGGGGTGTGAGTTCGTCGAGAGGAGATTGCTGTTGCATTTCGCGTAAGACTTTGGCGGCAACCATTGGATGAAGCGTGCTTTCACTGCGGGCGGCTGCACGTACTGCCGCGACGAGTTCTTGTGGGCTACTGTCCTTGAGTAGATAGGAGAGCGCACCCGCTTTGAGCACGCTAAAGATTTGGTCATCTTCGTAGTAGGAAGTCAGGATAATAATTTGTGTGGTCGGCGTGATACGCTTGATCTCGCGTACTGCCGTCATACCATCCAGCTTGGGCATGAGCAGGTCGAGCAGGAGCACATCGGGTAGCAGCGTGCTTGCGAGTGTTATGGCTTGCTCGCCATCGCCGCATTCGCCTATGACACTGATATCTGGCTGTTGCTCTAATAAGAAGCGCAAACCTTGCCTAACAACGGCATGGTCATCGACGATAATAATCCGAATCACACACATACCTCTCGTGGTAGACAGACATGCAGGCGAGTTCCTTGACAGAGTTCGCTGCGCAAGAAAAATGTGCCGTGCAATTCCTCTATACGTTCTTGCATCAGGCGTAGGCCAAGCCCATGCTGTGCATCCATTTTCGCGGGTTGAAAGCCTTGACCATTGTCCGTGATGGTGAGCGAGACCGCTTGTGGCTCTGGTTCTAAAGTCAGCGTAATCATAGTCGCATTGGCATGGCGTGCCGCGTTCGTGATGGCTTCTTGCGCAACGCGAAGCAAGGCGTGCTCTATTCGTGTATTCAGTGGAACAGCGGTAATGTATGTTGTCACTGTGATGCCTAGGCGTGTATGATATGCCTTCGCCAGTTCCTCTAGTGCCTCGGCGAGTCCGAGTTGTTCAAGTTGTGAGGGACGAAGTTCTAAGAGTAATGCTCGCATCTCACGTATCATGTTGGTTGTGGTTTGCTCTAGCGTTACTATTTGTGGTTGAACTGGAGAGTCGGCGGGTACAGCAGTTTGCAGACCGCCTGCGATCATTCTGAGCGAGAAGAGGTCTTGCGAGATGGCATCGTGCAGTTCGCGTGAGATGCGCGAACGCTCCGCGAGACGTGCATTCGATTCCGCAAGTTCTTTTTGTTTCGCCATACTTAGCGCAAGTTGCTCTGCCATGCGGTTAAACTGGTATTCCATCTGCCCTACCTCATCTTTTCCCTTCACTTGTACTCGTTGCGCATAAGAACCATCGGCGAATGCGGTAGTCGCGGTAGCAAGATTGCGGAGGCGTCGTACAAGTCCGAATGTTGTCACCATGCCAAAGAAGGCTCCGATAGGCGCAACGACGATAAGCAATAGAACACTACTGCCGATGAACAGGGCAACAAAACTAATGATGGCACGTTCAGTAAACGATGGTAGAGGTGTTTGCGTATAGAGCGCACCGATAAGCTTATGTTGGCTGTTCCATACTGGCTCTACTGCATAGGCAATGTTGTTTGTCGTCAACGAAATATTCGTGTCACTCGCCTCTGTACCACGCAATGCTGTTTCAATCGAGCCAACTTTATTCGATAAGAGGTCAGTAACCATCGTCCCTACAGGATAGCGTTTAGGATAGGAGGTCGCAACGATATGTTTGTTGGGAGCAATTAGCAGCGCAAAGGTAAAGGCTTGTGGTTCCACCTGCCTCCCATTGATGTAGGGTACAACAACATCTTTATCGCTCGTAATACTCTCGCCAGCCGTTGCAGTCGTTCCACGCTCACCAAGTGAAATTGTGGTATGACTATTTAATGTACCATCTTTGATCTTTACCGTAACTGCTTGTGCATATTGCTGAGCCGTTTGATGGAGCTTTGGAACGATACCACCCCCACTTTTCAAAATGTAAAAAGCAAGAAACGCGAATAGGGCAAGTTCCAGCATCAGCACTGCGACAATCGTCACCATCACATATGAAATTGTCATGCGAGCCTGTAGACCCGACCAACGGCGCGTTTTTTGCATGGAGAATATGTGGCCTCCTGAAGTGATATAGATGCGAACGGAAATGATATATGTAGATGCGAACGGAAATGATATATGTAGATGCGAACGGAAATGATATATGTAGAT
>CAXTWV010000480.1:2234-2987 GCA_964248005.1 uncultured Ktedonobacteraceae bacterium
GCGAACGGACGCCCACAAGGGGCTAACCCTACTATACACGACACGGCGTGCAAAGCATACATGGGGATATAGTAGGGTTAGCCCCTTGTGGGCGTCCGTTCGTCCTCATTCAACACCTTACACGTATTTGGACAATGTTGTAAAACATCAGACCTTTACATTATCACGCCCCGACAGGGGGCGTCACCTTTTCTGGCACAACCGCCGCATCATCCATTTCCACAACGGCTTTTTTACGTCCACGTTGGGAGAGCAAGAAAGCGAACAGGCCATAGATTGGGATCAGGCCAATCAGCCAACCGAGCCATAATGGAATAGGGGGCGGTGCGACGGCAGTTATTGGGACATCCACAGTGCCAGGACCTAACGCGCCATTGACAAGAATGTGCAGGGTCCAAATCCCTTGCACGGGAATTTCCGCCGCGCCGTTGATGCCGTTATGTCCGTCGGGTGTGAGACCGGCACGTACAGGTGTTGCATGAATGCCGTGTGCGGGTACGGATGTGACATTGTACGTCAACGCGCTTTGTGTTTGCGATGTAATGGCAAAAGGTAAGGCATAGCCTGCGTTGGCAGGGTCTTTATAGAGACTCAAGGTGAGAGGATATGGGCCAGCCATCACATGGACAACACGCACGGGCGTGTTTCCGTGCGTCGTTGCCGCTATTGATACACCGAGGTCCACGAGCACAGCAATTAGTGCAATTACGCCCACGACAAGCAGCAGGTATTGAAGTGGTTTACGCATTTCTC
>CAXTWV010000481.1:0-2986 GCA_964248005.1 uncultured Ktedonobacteraceae bacterium
ACTGCAATTCTGTGGTTCTTCACGAAGGATGTGCTATACTTTTGCAAGTATAAGAAGTAATCAAAGGGAATTTTTTGTCTATGCGGTTGCGGTCGTTTACACACTGGAAAAATCTATTTTCTCATCTGTTCTTGCTTAAAATAGGGGCAATGGTAAGCCTCTTTCTAGTTAGCATTCTTATCGTTGCGTGCGGCACCAATAGTGCGAGTTTGGCGAATCCTGGCAACCCAGTTGTGACTGTTACCATTGACTTGAATAGCAGCAATAGTTCGCCAACACCAACACTGCCAGAATATTCGTGTGGAGCGTGGGCGACACAATCATCTCCACCATATGGAACAGCTACCGTTGGTGTATACGCAAAATTTGTTCATAACGTGAAGGCAAATCCCAACGACCCCAATGATGTCGGCAATCCTCAAGGTGTTGCGGGTGCGGCTGCCGTAGCAACAGTTAACTGGCCCGATGGCACACAATCACAGGTGTCAGGAACGACAGGCTCAGATGGGTTAGCATCCTTTCCTATTTCTACTGCGAACAGAGGCGATGCGATCAACAAAATTACGCTTGTCACAGTCCAGTTTACAAAAGATGGTGTTCCTCCTTGCACCGTGGACTCAACACGCGCCGCCTTCTTCACACTCGTCACAGGAAGTACACAAGGAGGTTCTGGTTCGCCTATAATAGTGCCAACAGGTGGTACCCCGAAACCTGGACCGACTGGTATTGTGGGTGGTACTCCGATAGTTAGACCGACAGGCACTCCTGTCAAAGGGCATTAGTAGGGGCCAATTATATAATTTGATAAAATGATGTGAATACATCGCCTGTAGGGACCGATTTATAACGTCCTTGTCAACACGTAAATGTTGGACAAGGACGTGATAAATAGGTCCCTACAGGCGGTCATCATTCTAAACAAGAAAGCTTTTCATATGCAAGATATTCGGATAGAGCGTTGGGCACGTACATTGGTCAATTATTCTCTCTATGTGAAAGCGGGAGATGTCGTGGCAATTAACGCAACGCCCGCGGCGGCTCCCTTGATAGAGGCGGTGTATCGGGAGGTGTTGCGTGTAGGCGCACATCCGCTACCACAAATTTCTCTCGAAAGCTTGAACGAGATATTGCTGCGCGAAGGCAACGACGCTCAACTCACATGGTCCTCTCCAACGGCGGCGGTGCTAGCAGAGCGTGTCAATGCTCAACTCACAATTTCTTCGAGTAGCAATACAAAAGCACTAAGCGGCATTGCGCCAGAGCGTTCGGCCTTACGTCGGAAAGCACTGATGGCAACAAGGGGTCTGATGAATACGCGCGAACAGGCAAGCGAGTACCGATGGAGCCTGACGCTGTATCCTACACAGAGTTACGCACAAGATGCGAATATGTCGCTTACCGAGTTCGAGGAATTTGTGTTCAATGCCTGCTTCTTGAACGATGAAGACCCTGCCGCACAATGGAAGAAACTTTCCGAGCAACAACAACGTCTTGTCGATTGGCTCAAAGGACATAAAAAAGTTCATATCCTGGGTGAAGGCACCGACCTGACACTCTCAATTGAAGATCGCATTTTCATCAATAGTGATGGTAAGCGCAATTTTCCAAGTGGTGAGTTTTTCACAGGGCCAGTCGAGAACAGTGCGAATGGTGTTATTTCCTATGAAATACCTACGACATATGATGGGCATGGCGTTGAGGGTATTCGCCTTGTTTTTCACGAAGGCAAGGTCGTTGAGGCAACGGCCCGACAGGGACAAGAGATATTGCAACATATGCTCGATATTGATGATGGCGCACGCTATCTCGGCGAGTTCGCCTTTGGCAACAACTCGCGTATTCAACGTGGCACCAAAAATATCCTCTTCGACGAAAAAATAGGTGGTACTGTGCATCTCGCGCTCGGTAATAGCTATCCAGAGACTGGTGGTGTCAACCATTCCGCGTTGCACTGGGACATGATTTGCGATTTGCGTACATCAGGGGAAGTGTGGGTTGATGATACACTATTCTTGAAAGATGGAAACATTCTGGTATAACTGCTGCCTTTGATGTTTTTATGTTTTAGGAGGAAGTGTGACTATTCGGTTTGATGAGCAAGTTGCTGTTATTACTGGAAGTGGACGTGGACTTGGTGCAGCTTATGCAAAACTGCTTGCACAGCGCGGAGCATCTGTTGTCGTTCATGATGCAGGAGTAGCACTGGACGGTAGAGGATTTGACCCTAACGTTGCTGATTCTGTTGTTCATGAAATCACAAAGGATGGCGGAAGGGCAATAGCTTCCTATGAAAACATCGAGTCCAGAGAAGGATGTCAACGTGTGATTGATACAACTCTCACTCGTTTTGGGCGTCTTGACATTCTCATTCATAATGCAGGCTGGATTACCTTTACTTTACTCGAAGACATGACACCTCATCTCCTTGAACGTATCCTCCAAATTCAGGTAAAAGCTCCATTTTGGCTTTCACAAGCAGCCTTTCCTAGTATGAAACAGCAGCACTATGGTCGTATCATCTTTACCACTTCTGGGCGTGCAATGTTTCCAGAATTTGCACTACCAACATTAACAGGATATGCGATAGGAAAAATGGCACAGCTTGGTTTAATGAATGCATTGGCAGCAGATGGAGTATCCGATGGAATTCATGTGAATGCTATTTCTCCGGTAGCGGCAACGCGTATGTTTCAAAGTGCTGTTCCTGCTCAGGAATTGAGACCAGAACAAGTAGCACCTGGTGTGGCTTTTCTAGCATCATCGTACTGCAATGTTTCTGGTGTGATATTGCAAGCTGGCAACGGGCACTTTTCAACAGTTCGTTGGAATAAAAGTGAAGAGGTAGACTTTGGCTTTGAGGTTGCGACGCCCGAAGACATTGCTGATAAATGGGATATTATGGAAAGAGAAAGGCGTTAAGCTAAAGAGAAGACTTGCCAATCTTCTCTCAGATAGCTTAGAATAAGTGTACAAACACTTCCTCGTG
>CAXTWV010000482.1:0-2948 GCA_964248005.1 uncultured Ktedonobacteraceae bacterium
AAACGGTTTTCAAGGTAGCGTTCGTAGGAGAAGTGCATGGCTTGTACGTCGTTGATGAAGAAGGTGAACGTGGGTGGGTTAACGCGTGTTTGCGTTGCATAGTACACCTTGAGTGGCTTGTTACGGATGATGGCGGGATGGTGCCGCCGTACCGCGTCCTGTACAACCTCGTTGAGTCGCGACGTAGGTACACGCAAGAAGCGCATCTCGGCGATATGCATTACCGCTTCCAGAATCGCTTGAACGTGATAGCCAGTTTTCGCGGAGGCGAAGATGACAGGTGCATAGGGCATAAACTTGAACTCTTCCAGCACCAGTTTACGGTACTGTTCCGCCGTCTCGATCTCATCATCGGGATGAGGGATAATATCCTCATCGCGTTCGGCTTTGCGCTGCTCTTGTGCGAGGTCCCATTTGTTAATTATGATCACAACACCCTTCGCGGCTTCCGCGACTTCACCCGCAATGTGCATATCCTGCGCCGCGATGCCCTCGCTCGCATCAATGAGAATAAGTGCGACATCACAACGCTCAATGGCGCGGCTCGAACGCAAGACGCTGTATTTCTCAATCCCAGGGCCTACACGCCCGCGACGGCGAATGCCTGCTGTGTCGATCATGATAACCTTGCGATCCTGGAATGTTATTTCCGTGTCAATCGCATCACGGGTTGTGCCGGGCATATCACTGACGATAGCGCGGTCCACGCCTACAATGGCGTTGAGCAATGACGACTTACCAACGTTTGGACGACCGACAATGGCAACACGTGGTGTCTCGTCTTCTTCATCGCCCCCATCTTCCTCATCTTCCTCTGGGAGTTCTTCAACGATACGATCAAGCACATCACCTGTGCCGACGCCCTGAATAGAGGAGAGGACAATGGGTTCGCCCAAACCTAAGTTGTAGAACTCGACGGCATCCATACGCCGATTGGCATTATCGGCTTTGTTCGCGGCTATAATAATCGGCTTTTGAGTGCGACGCAATACGTCCGCGACCTCTTCGTCAGAGGCGGTGATGCCTGTACGTGCATCGACCATGAACACAATCACGTCGGCCTCTTCGATAGCAAGTTCTGCCTGGGCTTGTACATGGTCCATCAGGTCGCCGGGCTGTCCGGTAAGTCCAACCTGACCAACAGGAATATCGGAGCCAAATTCGAGACCGCCTGTATCAATAAGCGTGAAGGTGCGCCCATTCCAATCGGTATCGCCATAGAGACGGTCGCGTGTCGTCCCCGGCAAGTCTTCAACAATGGCGATTCTATCGCCAAGCATACGGTTAAAAAATGTGGATTTGCCGACATTCGGTCGGCCCACGATGGCAACAAGCGGCTTCATAAGTGCGCCCCTCCACCCTTTCCTATCTCGCTGATAGCTATAACATGCATGAATAGTCGGAACCTATTATAACACATGTAGGGGCAATAAGCTTGCTCATGTTTTTACACGACGCTTGTGCGTGTTAGCGCGAATTGCTCAAACATAGCCTCCCAAACCTCCTGGTTCTCAAGGCGTTCGCGGGGACTGACCACGCGTGCATTAATCGAGGAAAAGATGGTACGTAACATTCGTTGTAGTACCGATGATGCCTCGTCATAAAAATCGGAGGCAGCGTGCATACTGTCGTTCATGACGGCATCACAGAGGTTTGTAAAATCATCAACGTCAATGTTGTTATGGTCAACACGAAACTCGTAATTGCCCATGAAGAGCAAGTTTTCGTTGAAGAGCAGCGTTTTGAGCATGTCAGGATCCAATTCAACTCGGCTACTACGATACGCGTCAATGAGTGCGTCCATTGTCCAGTTCACAAAACGCACCAGTGTGGGAAGTTGTTCAGTCGGTGTATGTTTCCTTTCCCATTCTTGTTCCATGCGGCTAATCAGGTCAAGCAGTTGGAAATTTTCCATGCGCAACTTCTCGGCGGCTTCGGGTAGACGCATCTTGCGACTATTGCCTTGATAGGGTTGCTCTTGAAACACAGGTTGGGCAAGGTTTTGTTGGACAAGTTGGGCAAGCTCACGTGCCACATCTAGCTCCGGGCAACGCATCGCACTCGCAATGCGGCGGACACGACGATAGTTATTGATGAGCATAAAGGTTTCAAGTGTGTGGCGATGAAAGTTCATGGCACGCGGAATCTCATCAACTAACCGCAGCATGGTACGCATATGCAGAGGCAACGAGACTCCCAATGTCTGCCACTCGTCGCTATAGCGCACAATCTCCATCGCGGTACGCATTACTTCGATATCGAGTGGCACATCACCATAGGGAAGCAGTTTTTGCACGTCGGGGCTAGCGATAAATTCGTAGCTCCCTTCGGGCCACATCGCCAGTTCGCGGATGGTCCAGAGAGCCTTCGTGCGCAACGCCTCACGAAGCTGCGTATCGTTGATGACGCGCATCGCAATCAGGCGTTCGCCAATACGTTTACCCACAACATCAGAAAGTTGCTGTGTGAAGGCATCTTCAATCTGCTTGTTCGTTGCCATGCCCAGTTGTTGCAAGACATCACCCAGCGTTAACGCGAGCGGGTCGAACTCTGAACAGTTCGCGACCTTGCCCTCGTTACAGTAAATGATGCCCGTCTGTCCTGTATTTTTCCTGAGTTGAATCGCGCCCGTCATCCCACCCAACTCCACCACCTGCAAGACCTCCACGAGGCCAAATTCCTGTAGTGAGCCAGACAACACGGTAGGTGTGGTCATGCACCCTCCCGAAGATAGAGCCAATAGTATGCCCGAAATACATTCACAATGCCACCCAAAAGCTTCTAGTATGTATAAAGAAAACCAGTTAACGAAGAAAATTGATATATGGACACTGTTATGAACCGGCTGTAGGGGTCTAATTCTATTACACCCTGTTGGCATACCACAATGTTGGAGAATATGATGAGCGTTTCAACATTCCTCCAACGTGGTCTATTGGCGAAAAGGG
>CAXTWV010000483.1:0-2906 GCA_964248005.1 uncultured Ktedonobacteraceae bacterium
ATAAGACGAAAGATGTGTTTCAGTAAAAAATGATGCTCATGAGGTAGACATCGCGCACGCGATGTCTACCTCATGAGCATCATTTTTTACTGGAGAGAATGACGCGGCAACCGCGAGGTGGTCGCTGGCATGACTACCAGGGAGACCATCACCATCGACAACGGTGTAACAAGTTTCCAGACGCTTTGCTAATACAGGGTTGGAAAAGATGAAGTCGATACGGCCTGCAGGTGCTGCTGACGGGCAGGTAAATCCAAATGTATGAGGATGAATGCGGCGGTAGCTATCGACGTAACCAGCACGTTGTAGCAATGCGATAGGACCGCGTGGGGCGTAGAGCGAGGCCGCAAGGTCAAACAGGTTGCTCATGAGCGTACTTTTGGGAATGATACGTAGGAGTGGATTGAGAAAGCGTAGTGGGCCGGGTACGACAAAATTGAGATGTGGATTGCCATCGACCGCGCCAACTGTATGACGCCTATGGTCCATATGTACGACGTAGCGCAGTAAAAAGCTTGCCTTAAAGGGATCACCCGGTGCCATCGAGTTAAAGTCACCCATGAGCACATGTGGCTTATCCTGTACCTGTGCGAGAATCTGCATTATTTCGCGTATCTCACGCATACGAATAGCATTTCCGGCCCAGCCTTGACTGAATGCAGCAGCTAGGTGTGCTATGAACACGACCAGTTGCTCGCCGTTCGCCTCCTCCACGCACACTTCTAAGAGTGGGCGCGTTAAAATTCCTGGTCGTGCGTGAAGATTCTTATAGACAATAGGAAGTTTTGTGAGAATTGCTGTCTGATAATCGTGATAGTGTGTCGGTTCGCTCCCCATAATCAACTGCATTCCCAGTGCGTCAGCAATCTGCTCAACAATGAGTGGATGCTGTGCCACTAGTGGGTTGATGGCTTCGGCTATGCCTACAATGTCGGGTTGGGTCGAGCGAATTATCGTGGTGAGCTGTTGAGTACGATGCGTTGTGCCGTTTTTGCGCAAGTCGTAGCCACCGGCCAGAATATTATATGAAGTGATATTTGTCATGCGGAGTATGTCCTCTTGTACGTAGTGTCTCTTTATATCATATCAGACGAACCTAGACGTACAAAAGGCACATGTAGGGGTCTAATTCATTACACCCTGTTGGCGATACACCATGTTTGGAGGATTGATGAAACGTTTCTCATATCCTCTAACATGGTCAATTGCCAGCAGGGTGTAATGAATTAGACCCCTACAGTTCGTTATATCTTGTTATTGAAAGCTCACGCGTTCCAGCAGGTACATAGGAAGCTCGCTAATGGCGATACGTTTCTGGGACATGGAATCGCGTTCGCGGATGGTGACGGTCTGGTCGTCTAGGGTCTGAAAGTCGATGGTGACACAGTAGGGTGTGCCGATTTCGTCCTGGCGACGATAGCGGCGTCCGATGTTCTGCACATCATCGTATTGCGATACCATGAGACGTTGCAACTTCTTGTGAATGTCCTTTGCTGTTGAGACCAGTTCTTCCTTGTTCTTTTGTAGTGGCAATACCGCAACCTTGACTGGAGCGAGCATCGGGTTCAGACGCAACACGGTACGTGGCTCCTTACCGGATGGATCAGGCTCTTCCTCATAGGCGTCGAGCAATAGATTGAGGAAGGTACGATCTACACCGCCAGAGGTCTCGACGATCCAGGGAATGTAGCGTTCCTTCGTGTTCGGGTCGGTATAGCTCAGGTCTTGTCCGCTATACTGGCTGTGTCGCGAGAGGTCCCAATCCTGACGCCAGTGAATGCCTTCCCATTCTTGCCAACCGAGGACGGTTCTGTACTCGATATCGTAGGCTTGCTTGGCATAGTGGGCCAGTTCGTCGGGTGCGTGCTCACGGAAGCGAATACGGTCCTTATGATTGAGAATACCCGTGTACCAGCTGTAGCGGAACTCTTTCCAGTAGTCGAACCACTTCTGCATCTCGTCTGGATGCACAAAGAACTGCAGGTCCCACTGCTCAAACTCACGCTGCCGGAACAAGAAGTTGCCCGGCGTGACCTCGTTACGGAAGGCTTTACCAATCTGGCAGATACCAAAGGGCACTTGCACACGTGATGATTTGAGTACGTTGTCATAGTCCAGGTAGATGTCCTGACATGCTTCACCACGCAGGTAGGTCTTCATGCGGTCGCCTTCGACCACGCCGAGATAGGTTTCCATGAGCAGGTTGAAGACGCGTGGTTCTGTGGTTAACTCACCACCGCAGACAGGACACTTATGTTGCTCAAGATTTTCTGGCTCAAGATGGTCGGTGCGGAAACGGCGTTTACACTTTTTGCAGTCCACGAGTTTGTCAACGAAGTTTTCGACGTGTCCACTCGCTTCCCATACGCGAGGGTGGGTGATGATGGCACCTTCGATACCAAGTACATTATCGTGGTTCTGCACCATTGACCACCACCAGTAGCGACGGATATTGTTGCGGAACTCGACGCCCATTGGCCCAAAGTCATAGATGCCTGAGACTCCGCCGTAGATTTCGGAGTTGGGGTATACAAAGCCACGTCGCTTGCATAGCGACACAATTTTCTCGATGGGAACCAGAGGTGTATCATTGACCTCTGGTTTGTTCTCTGTCTGTGTCATGAATGAGTGATCTCCTTTCCAATAAAAAAGCCCCAGGCACATCGTATGCCCAGGGACGACACATGCGTGCGCTGGCCTGGGCCACAACGTCTTACAGCATGAAGCGCGGTTCCACCCTGCTTCTTCACCTCTGTGAAGCCACTCATTCAGTCCAACTCCGAAGCGCCCTTCGCTCATTCAGAACTGCCGACTTGCACCATCCGTCGGCTCTCTGCTGTTCTTTATGAACTACTCCTCTTCATCATCATTGGAGTATGTATATTTTTTGTACTCGACCATTATAA
>CAXTWV010000484.1:0-2887 GCA_964248005.1 uncultured Ktedonobacteraceae bacterium
ATTCATGATTTACCTTGACCTCTTGCTACAAGCAACACACGGCACACTTTATTATACAGGTAAACAGGATATATTTTCCGCGTTTAGTCATGACACGCGTCAAATTGTCCCCGGCGAACTATTCGTGGCAGTACGTGGCGAACGCAACAATGGACATGACTACCTGCTTGATGCTATACAAGGTGGGGCTAGCGGCATCATGGTAGAGGCACACGTTTTTCATGCCCTTGCTGAAGAGGTACAACAACGACTGGAACATGCCGAGATTGCCACAATTGTTGTCGAGGATACTCGTCTTGCTCTGCAACACTACGCACGCTTTATTCTGCAAAACTGGCATCCCACGGTTATAGCAGTCACAGGAAGCGTTGGTAAGACAAGCACAAAAGAGGCTATAGCCACCGTGCTTGCAAGCAAGTTTTCGACGTTTAGAAGTTGGCAAAACTACAATGACCTGCTTGGTATCCCGCTCTCGCTTGGACAGCTTGAGGAGCATCATCAGTATGCCGTCTTAGAGTTGGGATGTGACCATCCCGGCGAGATCGCGGCTCTCTGTGCTATCATTCATCCTCATATTGGTGTACTCACTCATATTAGTCCCGCGCAACTACAGTATTTTGGCACATTGGAACGGCTCGCAGCAGAGCTAGGTACTCTCTTTACAAGTTTACCGGAAGGGGGATGTTTCTTTTATAATAACTATAATCAGGCCATATACGACCTTCTTTTGCATCAGAATCCACCACATGCACAAAACATTGCACGCTATCCATATTTAGTACACAATATGCCCGCCTTTACAAAAGACGAAGCTCCTTCACCACTACAAGATATTCAGGTGACGTGGCAAGGCGTGCAATGTTCACTCCTCACCATGGAGTACATCACACCAGAGTCACCAGAGGTAGTCACAACAACTCTATCCTCACAGTTGCTAGGCGAACACTCTCTTCAAACAATGCTCGCGGCTTATGCTGTCGGGCGTTATGTTGGTATGAGCCTACAAGAGATTACCATAGCACTACGTACTCTCTCACCTATGCCAGGAAGACTCGTTCCATTAGCAGGTATGCAGAATGCGATGCTCCTTGACGATACACACAACGCAAACCCTGCCTCAGTGAGCGCGGGTTTGAACACACTACACGCACTTCCAGCTGCGCGACGTATTGCGGTACTAGGTGATATGCTGAGCCTTGGCGATTCTACAGTAGAGGCACATCATGCTATGGGACGCGAAGCAGCACAATATGCCAATTATCTCGTCGTAAAAGGCGAACATGCTACACTTGTCGCTGAGTCGGCACAACAGGCAGGACTACCAGCCACGCATATTACGATCACCTCTACCCACGAAGACGCGGCACAAGCAGTACGTTCTATTCTTGTACAACGTTCCCCTTCCTCTAATGATGAGTTACAAGACACAGTGCTTATAAAAGGGTCTGAGGCAGCACGTATGGAACGTGTCACCGAGTTGCTGATGGCTGAACCGTGGGAGGCTTCGGAGCGATTGGTACGGCAGACCCCAGGCTGGAAACAGATTGTGGTGGCACGTGCTGAGCGGCCCACGTGGGTCGAGATTGACCTGAACGCGATTGCGAACAACACACGCCGTATCAAATCACTGGTCGGAGCACAGGTGCAGGTGTTGATTAGCCTCAAAGCTGACGCCTATGGACATGGCGCATTAAAGGTCGCACGCACCACCCTTCGCAATGGAGCGTCAATGCTAGGCGTGGCAACATTGAGTGAGGCAACACCGTTACGCGCAGGCGGAATTACCGCACCCATCCTTGTGTTCGGTTATCTTCCCTTATGGCAAATGCGCGAGGCCGTGCGTCAAGATATCACCGTCACGCTCTATAATAGCGAGTCGGCACAAGCACTTTCACGTGCCGCTCTCGCATTACACAAAACAGTCAAGGTCCATGTGAAGGTCGATACAGGTATGGGACGCCTCGGCATCCGTGAAGAGCAACTCGATGATATCATGGCCCTTATGCGCGAAATCCAAACGTTACCAGGACTTGTGCTTGAGGGACTCTACACGCATTTCGCGATGGCGGATAGCCAAGATAAAACGCATACACAGCTACAACTAGAACGCTTTCACCATGTTTTGCATGTACTCAGTGAGCAAGGATTACGTCCACCCCTTGTCCATGCCTCAAATAGTGCCGCGACACTGAGTTTGCCAGAGGCACGCTTTGATATGGTACGTCCTGGTATCGCTATCTACGGGTTAGACCCCTCATCAGAGATACGTGTGCCAGCAGGATTTCAGTCTGCATTGATGTTTAAAACACTCGTGGCGCAGGTCAAAATGGTGCCAGCAGGCGAGTGTATCAGCTATGGGTGTACCTTTACAACAGAGCGTCCCACTCGCGTAGCTGTGTTACCCGTGGGATACGCCGATGGTTTCCGTCGTAGCCCATACAATTGGGGCTACGTCTTGATTCATGGACAAGAGGTTCCTATCCTTGGACGTGTATGTATGGATCAATGCATGGTTGACGTAACAGACATTCCACAAACGCGTATGGGTGACGAAGTTGTGCTCATTGGACGACAGGGAAATGCAATCCTCACTGCGGAACAAGTTGCTACACGCCTCGGCACTATTAATTATGAAGTCGTCGCCGAAATCCTCGCACGCGTGCCAAGAGTGGATTAAGAGACACAATGCAGGATAGGCATCCTCGCTCATGAGCGAGGATGCCTATCCTGCATTGTGTCTCTTACTTCATCACTTAGTGTGCAAGGAAGCCATCAGTATTGCCAGCACCGTCAACGTAGAAACCTACGAGTTGACCTCTGTCGTTGAGACCGTTGATGGTCGTGGTTCCAACTCCATTCGGGTCGTCAATCGAGTGCCATTTAGCGT
>CAXTWV010000485.1:0-2876 GCA_964248005.1 uncultured Ktedonobacteraceae bacterium
TCACGCATCATAGGCCGAACGAGGGCTTAATTAATTAAAGCCCCTACATCCGGTGTATCCGTACCAATTTGTTAATCTCCATAATTGTGCCCCTACCACCATTGCTGTCTTCGATTGTCAAAATCCATTGGGTGCGCTCAAGCGCACCCTGTTTTGTTACACCACAAGATCGCCCCAAACCTTCCTCACAAAGCGTTCATCATAGAGAGAATATTTCTCAAATATTTGCTCTCCTGCTAACAACAACAATTTTAGTGGAGTCAAAGGAGTGTTGCGTGAAAAGACGCCTTTTGCTAGCCCTCATACTCTTACTTCTATGTACAGTGGTGAATATACCTTCTTCATATGCTACACCCATTGCATCATCTATAAACACCAAGCAGATACACGATAATAATGAAGAAGAAGATCAAGAACCACTCAACGGGTCTTGTGGGGTGGAACGCTGGTCTATAAAGACTGGTACTGACACTGACGCTCATTTGATCAATCTCCAAACCATGACCAAGACTACGATTGCTGCACTAGCCGCGTTGCCTGCACCGAGTAACCTTCCTGCGAACAACCGCGTTCAGCCAACCGAGACCACCGTATTTCAACTGAACGCCACACTAGTCGAATACAAATTGGAGGCTGATTCCGACTATCACCTGGTCCTTAACGATGGAGCAGGCAACACGATGATCGGTGAGATTCCTGACCCGACCTGCGTTGGGTCATCTAGCCTATTGCTATCCAGCATCCAGAAAGCGCGTTCTGAATTTGATGCCCACTACACCGTCACGAGCAGTTTCCAGACTGCCAATGTACCTGTAACTGTGACAGGCGTTGGCTTCTTCGATTTTCTGCATGGTCAAGCTGGGGTCGCGCCTAACGGTATTGAATTACATTCAGTCCTCGATGTTCAGTTTGGTACGAGTGGAGGTAATGGTGGTATTGTCAACGGCGACTTCGAGACAGGCACCCTCAGTGGCTGGACTACCACTGGCACAACGTCGATCAGCACAACCGCTCATGGTGGCAGTTCTTCCGCTCAAGTTGGTGGGACCACGGCGACAAATGGAGATAGTGCAATCAGCCAAACGTTCACAACTCCTGGCACCGCAACTACTTTGAGTTTCTGGTATCAGGTGTATTGCCCTGATGTAGTGACATCTGACTGGGCAACGGCGACACTCAAAGATAATACAACGGGAACCACTAGCACTATTCTGGCGAATACTTGTACCAATAACGCGACATGGGTACAAGTCTCAGCCAATGTAACAGCAAACGACTCCTACACTTTGAGCTTGATAAGCCATGACAACAACAATCCTAGCGATCCTACCTATACACTCTTCGATGATGTAAAGGTGAGCTAGCAACAAGCAATGAGGGTTGCCAATTCGTTGCAACCCTCATTGCTTGTCTTCATTATACCTGGATTTCCTTACGCACCACTCCGGCAGGCACGACCCCGCGTATGGAGGCATCGACTAACTGTACAGGGTGCAACGCAGGAATAGGCGCACTCATTCGTTGCAACGAGGCTTGAATTTGTAGGAGACAACCAGGATTGGCGGTCGCGATCAACTCAGGATTCACACTCAGAATGTTGCGTGCTTTCCGCTCGCCTAGCTGATTTGCGGCCTTTGGCTCTAGCAAGTTATATGTGCCTGCGCTACCACAGCATATCTCAGCTTCAGGTATATCGGTTAACTCGATGCCTGGAATGGCGCGTAGCACCTCGCGTGGCTGATTACGAACACCCTGTGCATGGGCAAGGTGACAGGCATCGTGGTAGGCTACACGCAAGTTAATCGGGTGGCGTGGAGCAACGGGTGTCAGTTCAGCGAGCAATTCCGTGATATCGCGTGCTGAAGCCGAGAATGCTTTTGCTCGTTCTGCATAATCAGGGTCGTCGCGTAAGAGATATCCGTATTCTTTGAGGTTTGAACCACAGCCTGCCACGTTGACAACAATCGTATCTAGGCCATAGGCTTCAAACGTGTCTATGAGCTTGCGTGCATAGTTCAAACCCTCGGCCTCGCGTCCAGAGTGAATGCTTAACGCACCACAGCATCCCTGTGTTTGTGGAATAACAACATCACAGCCTTCCGCCGTGAGCACACGAACCGTCGCGGCATTGACATCATCAAAGAACACACGCTGAATACAACCAATGAGTAGTCCCACGCGTCTCCGCTTTGTGACTTTCGCTCGATTGAACGCCTTTGGTCGCGAGAGCAGAGAACTCAGACGAATGGGTGGTAGAATTGCCTCCATACCAAGTAGGCGTGCTGGTATGAGTCGTTTCGCGGTTGGCGTTTCTAGCAAACGTTTCGCGCCACTCTTCTGATAGAGCCATAGCAATGGCGTCATCAGTCGCAATCGTGAAGGGTAGGGGAAGAGACTAAAGATCAGTGTGCGGAACAGACGGTCCCATAAAGTACGAGGGTGATGACGTTCGATTTGTGGGCGTGTAGCCTCAATGAGTTTGTCATATTGTACACCTGACGGACATGCTGTGACACAGGCCATACAGCCGAGGCAGCGATCAATATGCGTCGTGAACGTATCCGTCATGCCAATATCACCCTTGGAGGCCATTTTCATAAGCTGAATACGACCTCGTGGCGAGTCCATCTCCTCGCCCCACAGCAGATAGGTCGGGCAGGTCGAGAGGCAGAAGCCACAATGAACACAATCCGCTAGCAGTTCAGGGTCGGGCGCGTGATGGCTGTCAAAGACAGAAAATTTCTGTTCCTTGTGTGATGCTGCGTGTGTCTGTAACTCGACGAGTCCGTGTGGGCCAGCTTCTTCTGGTGAACTGTTTCCATTAGACATATTCAAGGTTCAGCGTTCCTTTCTAACACATTCATAAGCCTGATGAT
>CAXTWV010000486.1:0-2874 GCA_964248005.1 uncultured Ktedonobacteraceae bacterium
GACCTCTGGTAACAGACGTAGCGAAGCGGTACTAATGACCGAACGGCTTCTTTCTATAACATTCTCTTCACGGTGATGTGCGTCGTCTCCTCTGCTTTACACTTTTGCAGTTCTATGCAATCTGATGTAGTTTCATGACAGCTGAGGCGTTCGACAAAATTGAGGTAAAGAACATGATACGGCTGTGAAAAGCCCTCTTCCATGAGAAATCTATGGAAGAGGGCTTTTTGTATGCATTACAATTGCTAGTCGAGAATCTACAAAAGATGCGGATTTTTGTATGTTCCTTCTGTACAGGATTGTTCTATAAAAATGCTATCACGCATTTTTATCACTGAATTCACCCATAATGACTATTTGGTGATGATTTTCGCGATGTCCCTTGACAAACGATAAACATTGTGTTTACATTATACATATCTACTTATTCGCATCTAAGGGATTACCCACGAAAACGGTGTGTGACACATAAAAAGACGTACTATAACATTGCCAATATTTGTGTATGTACTTTGTGCATATCGTTTGATATGATGGTATGAAGTCAATTGCAGGATTTGTTTCTTGTCGGTTGACACAATTCAAAAGGGTGTATTCCCTCTATCTATGTTATTCCTACAGGAGGTATGCTCATGGCTCGTCGAAACACAATGGAAGTCATCTCTAATGAGACAAGTCCTGCCGACGTACAGGCGGTTCAGCACGACGAATTGTTAACCGTACACGAGGTTGCACGTCGTCTACGCGTAGACGACACAACAGTACGTCGCTGGATCAACAATGGTATCCTAGAGGCAATTACGCTTCCTCACAGTGGCAAACGTCGTGGGTACCGCGTCAAGCAATCAACTCTTACCGAATTGCTAAAAGCACCAGCCCTTCCAGCCTAAAGTCACTACAATAAGCCATTCCTAATTTTTGTGTATCAGAGATGCCCCAGGTAGCAATATATGTACTACTTGAGGCATCTCTAGTTTTCTAAATAGACTTTTAGCACTAAAGACTTGCGTTATAGCGATATTCATGGTTAAATGCCCCAATATGACAGAGGAATTTTCAAAACAGCAGTATAGCTATCGTGCGTTTGAGGAACTTATCGCAGGAGAAGACGCCAGTATTGACATCGCAAAAGCGGCCCTTCTCATTGCGACTATCGAGTATCCTCAGCTCGATGCGGAACACTCTTTAGCAACACTCGATGCGCTCGCGTATCGGGTACGTGTTATGCTCAATTTGCCACCGACAGATACACAACTGCCTGAGACAATTACACCTCTAGCTGTCATTGATGCAATAAACAAAGTACTTTTTGAGGAAGAGGGATTTCGCGGGAACGAGAGCGATTATTATAATCCAGATAACAGTTTCCTCAATAAAGTGCTTGAGCAACGTGTTGGCATACCCATCTCGCTCTCATTGCTCTACATGGAGGTAGGAGAGCGCGTTGGGCTGCTCATAGAAGGGATAGGTCTGCCTTTTCATTTTGTCGTGCGCTACACACTACCTACAGAAATTCTCTACATTGATCCATTTGAAGGTGGTCTACTGTTAAGCGAACAGGATTGTCGCGAACGCATACGCCGTTTTTCGCATGGCAAGATGGCACGTTTACCACGCCACTTTTTTGAGCCAGTGAGACCAAAGCAAATGCTGGTACGTATGCTCGGCAATCTTAAAAGTATTTATCTCCATAAGGAAGACTATACGAAAGCCTTACTTGTATCTAACTACATTCTCCTGCTTATTCCAGATGCAGCACGCGAGGTGCGAGATCGAGGTATTATCCATCTCCAACTGAAACATTATGCAAAGGCGTTGCACGACCTCAAAGTATATTTGAAGCGTGAACCGCAGGCGGAAGATCGGCACGAAATGCAAAACCACATTAAGACGATACAGCAGACGATTGCGATGATGAACTAAGCAAGTAGTCTTAATACAGGCTTCTTCCAAGGAGTCTTTTCTGTAATAGTATCAAAAACGGCATGAATTGCTCGTATTGGAAGACTACCATGAACTCAGAGATCATTAATCAATTAAAAAATGGAGACATGCGAACAAAAGGAAAATCTGAGGAAGTAGTTGTATACGTTCTCAAACATCCAAAACAGGTTGATGAACTTTTTTCAGGATTGCTCACTCATGATGCAGGACTACGTATGCGATGTTCTGACGTGCTTGCAAAGATTGCTCACCACAATCCAGCTCTTATCCAGCCACATAAACAATATCTCATTGATACACTATCCACCATCGACCAACAAGAGGTTCAGTGGCACGTTGCAGAAATATTTTCAATACTAGAGCTTGACTCGAAAGACCAGGAAAAAGTGGTCGCGATCCTTGTACATTTTCTTGAGACAACGAAGAGCAATATCGTAAAAGTATTCTCATTGCAAGCTTTAGCTAACATTGCAAAGCACAATAACAGCCTCAAAACCAACGTAGTAGAGCTAATAAAAGTTGAAATGGCAAAAGGAGCACCCTCGATAGTGAGCAGAGGAAAAAGATTGTTGAAACAGCTTGAAGAAAATTAACATGTCTTTTTCTAAGTCAGCAACACACTACTCACTTGCGCAAAGACACAGCCGAGTACATCCCGTTCAAGAATTGACTCGGCCTTCTCTCCAACAACCTCGTTTCGATAAAACCATTTTTGCTCGCTAGCGTTTCCCATGTTTCATATGAGAATGGATAAGGGACCCACATGTTACCACGGTCAACGTTATATTCTACTAAGAGCAACTTACCACCCGGACGGAGATAACTAGCAACGCGTTGTAGCACGTCGTCTTTCTTGCGTATAAAGTGTAGCGAATTTGCCATGACAATACCATCGAATTGTGGTAAGTCAAGTGGGCGTGTGAAGTCTGC
>CAXTWV010000487.1:0-2868 GCA_964248005.1 uncultured Ktedonobacteraceae bacterium
CTAATTGGTTACGTCGCGCTGAACGGTTACAATACATGATACAACGAGGAAGACAGCTAGGTAAACCGCCAGGACTGTCCATGCATGGGCATCAGACAGGGTTCCAGGGTCACTTCCAAAGAGAATGTGCTTCTGATTTTGTATCAGGTTGCCAACGTTATTATAAATGAAGTAGTCAGGGATGGCGTTCACAAAATCATGCACCTGACCCGTCATGCTTTGCGTCACAAGGTAGATGATCCGCGTCAGGATAGGTTCGACAAAGAACCAGACGAGTG
This sequence comes from uncultured Ktedonobacteraceae bacterium, assembly GCA_964248005.1. GTDB lineage: Bacteria > Chloroflexota > Ktedonobacteria > Ktedonobacterales > Ktedonobacteraceae > JBBQVS01. Next base: position 279 of record CAXTWV010000487.1, read on the forward strand.
CTCCGACGATACCTACAACCGTCGCACGTCCTATCACTCCAAAGGCGAGTGCAACAATGGAATAGACAAACCATGTCAACATCATGAATAAGATGTAGAGTAGCATGTGACCGAACCAGCTTGAGGTAAAGAAACCATATGTTGGCGCGATACCAGAAACGAGATTGAAGAGCAGTCCTGCCAGGACACCAACGATGGTAAGTACTACCACTCCGATAACTATACACACGGCAATCGCACCGATTTTTGCGAAAAGAAATTGTAAGCGTGTTGGACCACGTGTGAACATTAAGCGTACTGTACCTAAGCTATACTCTCCACCCACGATAGTTCCCATCAATATCATCGCGAGGATACCGAGGAAGTTGAACAGGATGAAGCCTACATTGTCTAATGAACCGGGAAGCGTGAGATTGTTCGAGTCATTCGTCACACGTCTCTGTTTTGCTTGCTCTAGCTGTGTTTGTGTTAGTGGCTGCTTCGCGCAAAAATCGCCCTGAATGTTTGGTGCGCAAATTGGAAGCTGAAATGACGATGTGGGTCTATTGGCATCACTCCATGCGAAAAGTCCAAACAGGAAGAATATGCCAACCATAAAGAGCAGGCCAAAGCCGAGTAGAGCTTTTGACATGAAACGACGCCGTATCTTGTACAATTCCATTGCCGTCAAACGCAAGAGCACGCTCATATAGTCTTGTCGGCCCATAATCACCGAAGGGGTACGCGTGGGGCTAGCGCCGTTTAAGTCTGGTAATGATTGTTGTATAGTCGCCATGTTATGTGTCTCGCTTTCTTTGTTAAGGTCATCTGTAGGGACCGATTTATCACGTCCTTTGCCCCATCACAAATTTTGGAGGGATTGAGGAATCGTTTCAACATGCCCCAACATTCTGATTGCCAGGAGGACGTGATAAATCGGTCCCTACAGGTGACGTATCCGCGTAAAATTGTCAAAGAGCATAATCGGCCCTTACAGAAATTGTTATTGCGCGGGTGCGCCGGATAGAGCTGCCATACCACGATGTGTTCCTTCGGGGGCGGCGGTCAATTCCAGGAAAATCTCTTCCAGGCTGGCTTGTGCTGGATGCATCTCGGCGATGAAAAGATTACGTTGGGCGAGCAGGGCAGTGATTTCGGAGGAACGTGCAACGGGTGCGTCGATATGCAACACTGGTTTCTCTTGCTCGCTACTATCTACGCTTATTGCCCGCAGCCAGGTGGCAATACCCTCTCTGGCTTTTTGTAGGGTCAAGAATGCGGCTTGTGTTTCGTCGGCTGTGTTGAGTCGTACCACGATCTGCTCACCTTGTCGCACTAGGTCTTGCACATTGCCCTGTTTGAGCAGGCGTCCTTTTTGCAGAATCGCGACACGATTACAGACTTGTTGTACTTCATATAGAATATGACTGGACACAAAGATGGTTTTGCCTAACGAGGCAAGGCGTTGAATAAGCAAGCGAATCTCATGAACGCCAGCTGGATCAAGTCCATTTGTTGGCTCGTCGAGCAGGACCAATTCGGGGTCTGTGAGTAGTGAGGCTCCGATACCGAGGCGTTGTTTCATACCGAGCGAGTATTTGCGAAAAGCGTCGTTCGCCTGTCCACGTAAATCGACGATCTCAAGCACCTCTTCGATACGCTGATTACTTGCCTTGCCCAGTTTCATACCGGAGCCAGCCGCGACCGAACGCAGGTTGTCGATGCCGGAAAGGTAGGGATAGAAGACAGGTGTTTCGATAATCGCGCCGAGGCGTGGCAAAATAGCTTGCATATGCGTCCTGTTGTCCATACCAAAGATGGAGATGGTGCCAGATGTTGGACGAATAAGCCCAAGCAGCATACGAATGGTTGTTGTCTTGCCCGACCCATTAGGACCAAGAAAGCCGAACACGTCGCCGCGCATGACCTCAAGTTCCAGGTTGTTGACGGCTACAAGGCTACCAAATGTTTTTGTCAGTTCATGAGTATGAATAATGCTTGCGTTGTTTGTGCCAGTAGTCATATGTATAAACTCCTTTTGCATACTGATGTATATGAGAAGTGTAACACGATTGTGGGCATAAGGAACCATACATGAGATTGATTGTGGCTCATACTTTTGTAGGGGGTCTTATACAAATTCAAATGCTCATACCTGTATAAAGACCGATATATCGTCTTTATACAGGTATGAGCATTTGAATTTATAGAGAATTTATTGCGCTAGCTGCAACAGGTACAACACATATCCTCCTGGTCCCTCGATGGAGAAGACCTGACCAAAGGGCATGTGGGCTATTGGCTCTTTGACTGTCGCGCCACGTTGCTGTAATGTCGCGAGTGCTTGTTCTACGTTCTCGACATACCACCATAGTTCTGTGCCGATGTCAGGAGTGGTGTCGCCTTTACCGATTGCAAGTGAGGCTCCATTGCCTCTTGGTTGCTTGAATTGCACAAAATCCGGTGCTTGTGTCTCCACCTCAAGGTCAAGTTTTTCAGTAAAAAAGTTCTTTGCGGCGGGTACATCGGCGACATGGATCATCACGAAATTCAAACCTGTGGTAAGCATTTTGTTGTTCTCCTTTGCTCTAACTCATAAGTGTTTGTTGTT
>CAXTWV010000488.1:0-2854 GCA_964248005.1 uncultured Ktedonobacteraceae bacterium
CAGCGCATCTATGTTTGTGTTGAATTATTTTGTAACAAAAATACTTTGGGGCAGGAACGCGCTGACCAACCAGTTCGGCATATCCACAACCTCGGACAACTTCAAGTCTACAGCAACGCTACAGAGCATATAAGCGTCAGCACGCGAGAGACCATGAGTACGTTGTATGTGGTCTATCATGTGGCGTACCGCGTTGCGGGTTGCCTCAACCATATCTGGCCCGATGCCATCGGTTGCATAATAGGGTGCGGTATTGGCGCGTGGTGTGAGTGGACCACTTGTCAGAAATTGTGGCTCTGGCACCTGTACATCTTTGCGTACAGTCAAGCGCACAGTTGCACGCATCGGCGTTTCGATAGCCGTACCACATACCTCACCATCACCTTGTGCCGCATGCCCATCACCCATTGAGAAGAGCGCACCAGGGACCTCTATCGGCAAAAAGAGTTTCGCACCCTTCGTTATATGCTTGGTATCCATGTTTCCACCATGACGATAGGGTGGAATCGTCGAATGCGCACCAGAAGCGGCAGGAGCAAGACCAATTTCACCACAAAACGGTGCGAGCGGAATACGAATACCAGGAGCAAATTCAGCCCAGCCTTCTGCTCCACCTTCCAGATGCCAGATTTTGAGTGCTGCTTCTGTAAATTCATCGGCTAATAGACCAAAACCTGGAATGATCGCGGTCCAGCCCCAATTCGCGGGTTGCAGGTCGAGAAACTCCACTTGCAGCGTATCACCCGCTTCGGCACCCTCAACATAAATTGGGCCATTTACCTGGTCAACGCGAGCGAAATCGAGCGTATGAATAGCCTCAACGGTACTTTCCGGTCCTATCTGCCCGCCAGCCGCATCCAGCAGATCGAACTCAACCTCCTCACCCGATGCGATGATCGCAATTGGTGCAATACTGTTATCCCATGCTAGATGAAACTGGTTGCGTTGCACATGAATCGTGCGCCCCGTTCGTGCTGCTTCTGTCATAGTTGCTCCTTTCGTATTGTAGGGACCGATTTATCACGTCCTCTTGGTAATCAACCATGTTGGGGGAACGTCGTAACGTTTCATCAATCCTGGCAGACAGAATCGTTTGGGCAAAGGGTGTAATAGAATTAGACCCCTACAATATGTTTTCGTCGAAAATGGATTTAATCTGCTACAACTTCTACATCTGCCCCTTCGCCAAACACTTCGTTACTGCGTGCTAGTATTTGTGGCGCACGCACACGAAGTAACACAACGATAATTATGCCAATGACAAGCCACGCTATACAGATCGGAACAGCGTAGCTGATCGGAGCGGCTTGGTAAGGTGGTATTAGGAGTGGTACCACTTGCGAGTAGATAACCGCCGCTAAGACAAGAATTGGAATGATTGGCAGAATGACGTGCCGCAGAATATTGAACTCTGCAGGATGTTCACGGCGATAGAAGAAGGGAACGGATATACATGTCGCAATGTATACCAGGATGATCGGAATAGTAATTACCGTGCCAACAAAGGCAAAGGCTACTGTCGTACCATAGAGTAATCCAGGTACCAGTGCGGCAACGAGAGCGACAAGCATTGTGAAGATGATGGCGACATCAGGAGCACGAAAACGATTCGTGTGCGCTAATGATCTCGGTAGTGTGCTGGTGCGTCCCATTGCAAAAAGCACGCGTGAGGCCGCAATCACGCCAGAGTTTGCATTAGCAAGCGCACTATTGAGAATCGCGAAGATGACGATCAGATCAAATGGTCCCCAGACCTTCTTCGCGAGTGTGTCCCAGGGATTAGGATCAGTAATATATGTTTTCGCGACGGCATTGACACCCCAACTAGTCATGCCAGCATAGGAGCACAGGACAAAGAATATACCAATCAAGATAGCAGAGAACAGCACGGCTCGTGGCACAATATAGCGTGGGTTGCGTGACTCCTCAGCTAATGTCGCGGCTGACTCGAAGCCCGCGAACGCAAGGAAAACGAAGGTCATACCGTAGAATATTCCTTGCCAACCGCCAAGCCCTCCTTGCAAACTGAATGCGGGAGTGAAGACCGCACCAGTATTGTTGCTGCCAGATGTGACGATGAGCCAAAGAGCCAGCAGTGTAAAGATCGTAATCTCAATGCAACCCAATACAATGTTTGTATCAGCCGATACCTTAATTCCTGAATAGGTCAGGAGAAAAATAACAACGGCAAATACAACGGCCCATACAGCCCACCCACTGGGTCCAAAAGAAATATGGAAGAGGCTCTGCATAAATGAAGCCATTACGGGACCAAGTACGAGCAGTTCAAGGGGAACAATGAAGAGGTAGGCAAGATTGAACATCCAACCCGTCATCCACCCTGTTGATACGCCAAGCGAACGACTAACATACGTGAAATAACCACCTGCAGAGGGCAAATATTTCGCGAGTGTGCCAATGTTTAGGGCAATCAATGCACAGACAATAAGCGCAATGAAGACCGCAACAGGCAGAGATGCACCAGTGTAAGGGATAGCAGCACCAAGACTAAATGCAACGGCAGAAGCGGGTGCCATCGTCGTGATCGACTGGAATAGCACCCCAGGGAGGCCAATGCTATTTCGATGCAACGCCGTGTTGCTGTCAGGGGTAGTGGTCTCGATAATAGACACGAATTACTCCTCCTTATATCAAGCAAGCAAAAATAAGATATAGGAATACTATGCTATTTCAGTTGCACAAGTCAAGGTATATTTTAGAGCTAATAAAAAGTCGAGCGGAAGCATGAAATGGCGGTACAATGGTATAGTGAGGTAACACAAAGAGAAAGTGAGACAGAATATGGCAGATGCTGACCGTATCTTTTTCGTTCCAGAGATGAGCAATGATGAGC
>CAXTWV010000489.1:0-1355 GCA_964248005.1 uncultured Ktedonobacteraceae bacterium
ACGTCCTTGTCGGCGATTGAAGAGGCCAAGAGGACGTGATAAATCGGTCCCTACGGGCGGCGCGTATCCTGATTAAATTGTTAAACCCCATCATTACGCCCTCGTCACGTATCATAGGCCGAACGAGGGCGTAATGAATTAAAGCCCCTACACTCGGTGTATCCGTACTAATTTGTTGATCTCTATAGTTAAGGCCCCTACAGAACATATCTTCTCTGATTGTTTTCTTTATCTTCATGATCAAATTGCAACTTATTCAGTTATCAGTTATACTTGATTGAGGAATTGTTAGGATATGAGGTACAAAAATGACGACGAAATATGAGCATTATTCTGTGTTTATTCAATGGAGCATACCTGATAATGCTTATCTTGTCACGGTACCAGAACTTCCTGGTTTGATGACGCACGGTGCTACCTATGAAGAGGCTATTCGCAATGCACAAGAAGTCATAGAAGTATGGATTGATGGGAGCGAGGAATGGGGCCTCTCAGTACCCGAACCCAATGTAATTAAGGAATACGAAGATGACGAACCTGTTCACTTCTCAGTCGCTTCCTGATCTGGATGACATGTTGCAATCGCTTCTGCTTGTTGAAGAGGGCGAGCACGAGTTTGAGCATGGCGCGGATGTAAAAGAATTGCGTCACCTCTTTTTTCCGGTGACGCGCCATAATATTTATTTCAATCACGCGTCAAGTGGTCCATTAGCAAGCCCTGTTGCACGTTCAATACACGAATATGTAGACGACTACCGCGATTTCGGGGGCATTCATATAGCACGCTGGGAAGAGTATGAGCGCGGCGCACATCGTCGCCTTGCCTCTCTTATTCATGCACGACCTGAGCAGATTGCGTTTACGGCAAGCACAGGCGACAGTCTTACGCATATCGCGCAAGGCTTGCACTGGCAAGAGGACGATACCATTCTCAGTGCTGAGGGCGAATTTCCCACAAATATCTATCCGTGGCTCAATCTACAACCTCAAGGCGTCAAACTGCATAAAGTTCCAACGCGCAATGCACGTATCGTACTGGAGGATATTTTCGCGGCTATCGACGAGCATACAAAGCTGGTCAGCCTCAGTCTTGTCGAGTTCGCGACAGGCTATCGTAACGATATCGCTACTATCGCGGCATATTGTCATGAGCGCGGTATTCTCTGTGGTATCGACGCGATGCAGGCGTTGGGTGCGATAGATATAGATGTGCAGGCACTTGGTGTAGACTTTATGGCAGGAGCAGCCCACAAATGGTTACTTGGTCCACAAATGTGTGGCATCCTCTATGTGGCTGACTCTTTGCTTGCCAAACTGGATACGCCGCGTCGTGGCTGGTTCAGTGTTGAGCAGCC
>CAXTWV010000489.1:1455-2842 GCA_964248005.1 uncultured Ktedonobacteraceae bacterium
GTCGGGTCTTGTCTGCTTCCATCCTCAGCCAGAGCGACAAGAGCAGACGGTAGCGCAGATTGTAGACACGCTAGCAGCTCGCCGCATCTATGTTGCGGCTCGTGGTGATGTCGTGCGCATCTCGCCGCACTTTTACAACACGTTGGCGGAGATAGATGTGCTTCTTGAAACATTGGAGGAGATGTATACATAACCAAAAAGTTATGTATACAATCACATCCTCTTACCAATAATCGTAGCTTTCTTGTGTATAAGCATGGTATCCTTGCTATAGAGCATAGCGGGAGCGGAAAATTCCCCACAAACATATTAGTCTGACTTTATACCAGGAAAGGAACGCACATCATGACGAACGGTCAACAGTTTACAGACCTTACAATGCAGTGGGAGACCGATCCACGCTGGCAAGGCATCAAACGCCCTTATTCGGCGGAGGATGTTCGTCGCCTACGTGGTTCGGTACAGATCGAATATACGTTGGCACGAATCGGCGCGGAACGCTTGTGGGATTTATTGCATAAGGAGCCATATGTCGCGGCGTTAGGAGCGTTGACCGGAAATCAAGCTGTGCAGCAGGTCAAGGCTGGTTTACAGGCAATTTACCTGAGTGGCTGGCAGGTCGCGGCAGACGCGAATCTCGCGGGACAGATGTACCCTGACCAGAGCTTATATCCTGCTAATAGCGTGCCAAGCGTAGTCAAGCGCATCAATCAGGCATTGCAACGCGCTGACCAGATTCAGACTGCCGAGGGCAAGGGTAACACCTACTGGTATGCACCGATTGTGGCGGATGCTGAGGCTGGCTTTGGTGGTCCACTCAACGTGTTCGAGATCATGAAGGCGATGATTGAAGCTGGTGCGGCTGGCGTCCATTTTGAGGACCAACTTTCCTCTGAGAAAAAATGTGGGCATATGGGTGGTAAAGTCCTCATTCCAACACAATCCGCGATTAAGCACCTTGTATCAGCACGTCTCGCGGCGGATACGATGGGAACACCAACACTCGTTATCGCACGAACCGATGCGAACGGCGCAAACCTTATCACAAGTGATATTGACCCAACCGATCACCATTTTCTGACGGGTGAGCGTACCGCCGAGGGCTTTTTCCGCACACGGCAAGGTATCGAAGCGGCTATCGCACGCGGCATCTCCTATGCGCCCTATTGTGATTTGATCTGGTGCGAGACCTCAGAACCAAATTTGCAAGAGGCGCAACGTTTCGCGGACGAGGTACATGAGCAATTCCCTGGTAAGTTGCTGGCCTATAACTGTTCGCCATCATTCAACTGGCGCAAGAAGCTTGATGAGGAAACTATTGCGCACTTCCAGCAGACGCTTGCTAAGATGGGCTACGCCTTCCAGTTCATCACGCTTGCAGGCTTCC
>CAXTWV010000490.1:0-2840 GCA_964248005.1 uncultured Ktedonobacteraceae bacterium
CTTCTCCGCACGCACCCAACCATAGGCACCAAACACAATCAGCACCCATGCGAACATCACCGCCATTGGCACGCTCCCTGGCAGTCTAGGCAAGAGTACGTTAGTATAGCGATAGAGGCCGAAAGGGAAACCTGTTCCCACTCCTAACGCTTCTACGATGTAAGAAAGCGCGATAACAATCAATCCCGCACACACCCCACGTAACCAACCATAGTGTAGGCTTGCCGCCACAATGAGCAATATGCCTTCGAGAAAGAGCAGCGCACTACCCGCCCACGCTAGCGAAAAAGGCGGATGCACATCGAAGGCGACACCAGTTACAGCTATTGGATACGCAACACAAAATATGGCGCAGAGCAAGAGAAATAGACGTTGCCCCCATGTAAGGAGAGCCGAAGATTGCTCAAATTTCATGCATTGCCACCCTGCACAACTGCGATCACTCGCGCATAGGTTGTTGTTTTCGCGAGAGTTGCGACCGCACCATTGCTTGTATCCAATGCGTAGAGCGTACCATCAGAGTAAAATGTCAGGCGCGAGTTGCTTATCCATGCTCCTAATTCGACAAAAAGATCAGTTGAGTTTGCGAGCAACTGTGGTGTTCCTATTAAAGGCTGTATACCAGAACTCTTGGTGTGTACCATATACACTGCGTTGTGACGATCAAAAGGTGTTTGTGCATCGCTCGAAAACACAATATATAAGAGCGTGTGACCATCTGGAGCGAATGTGGGCGTTGTCACCCAATGATAAGCCGCGCTGTTACTAAGATCGTGCTGTTCCGGCAAGATAGTGGATGTATTTTGCAACACAAGATCAGGGTCATTACTCCCCGAAGAGATACCAATATGTGCTATCGAAAGGCTGTTCGCGTAGTTTAATGCGGCAATATCAAGAGGGACACTCAAATCATCGGTTGTAGGAACAATGTCTTGCTTGGTCGAATACAGAAGTGTCGTACCATCAGAAGAAAGCGCGAGTGGTCCCTGTGATGCATCGCCTGGAAGAAGTGGCTGTGGGTCTTTAAGAGGCGTATCTGTGAGGTTCAGGCTCCACAAGCCATAATGTACCGCCCGATGGTCGCCTCGATCATCGGTAAGTAACACTGTTGAGTTTGGCTGTACCCCTTTCCCTTGCCAAAACGCAAAGACACGATAGCAGGGGCAATCCGTCGCGTCATGCTGGTAGATTGGCACAGATTTTTCTAAAGGGCCAACGTAGAGCATATCATTCCCTGTTCCATTCGCAGGTTCAGTACTCCATGCAACCATTGTACCATCGTTGCTCAATATCATTGAAGTAATAACCTGACCTGCGGGAAGTATCGCAATCTGTTTCGGCATACCATCAAATATATCAGTGAGCCATAGGCCATTGCCACTGTAGAGCAACTGACCCGAAGGCGTGATGAGTGGTGGGGCAGCGAGATTATAGACGTAGCCAGGAGTTGTCAACACCGTCGCAAGCCCACCAGTAAGCGGAAAAATAGAGATATTTTTTTGTTGCTGGTACACAACATATTTCCCGGTAGGCAAGGTAAGTTGTGGCGCACTTGCTTGTCCAGGCGGCAACAAGGGTCCAACATCTTTACTTTGATTGACCGTCGGCGTTGGGCGTGGCACGGTACTCGTTCTACGTGCTACCACTTGCGACAAGTTCCAGAATAATTGTCCTGTGAAGAGCAAGAAAAGCATTCCGACCAGCACAAGCAATACAAGTATCGCCTTTTTAGAAACAGGTCTTGTTTGCGTGGACGATGGGGATGAAACCTGTTCTGATGAAGGAGGAGGATTACTAACTTGCTGTGTCACACTACATTCACTTTCTTTTATGACTCATTATCGCCAAATCTGTAGGGACCGATTCATCGCGTCCTTGTTCGGGTGTTGAGAGGCAAAAGGACGCGATGAATCGGTCCCTACCGGTCTGTTGAACTACATTATGCGGTTTGATCATTTTGGCTAGTGTGTTGTAGTCTCTCGACATGTCGTTGCACAAAGGCAATCGTCTTGGCAAAGACCTCTTCACGGTCATGGTCTTTCATGATGACATGATACGAACGATGAAACGTCACCAAATGTTTCTCTTGTGAACCAAGCATACGATAAATCGCGCGTCCATCGCGTGCTGGCACAACATGGTCACGAAGCGATACCATGACCAATGCAGGTGCGGTAATTTGTCCCAACTCTTTGCGCAACTGTGGCAAGAAACGGAGCATACTTTCAACAGGAGCCATCGGCGTCCAGCGATAGACATCACGTGTATAACGACGACGCGCCTCTGGGTCGCGTACATCTTCACGTAGCGTTGGTAACAATGGCGTAACGCGTTTCGCGAGTTGAATCATGGGCATCATCCATGGATGCATCGTGATGGGTGCGCACATCGTCACAATACCCGCCACCTCTTCATGCGCGGCAGCATGAAGACATAAGGCACCACCAAGTGAATGTCCGATAAGAAAGACAACATCACAGCGTTGCTTTAACGCGTGCAATTCTTCGCGTACCGCCTCAGCCCATTCGGGCCAACCAAGTGGCAGCATGTCTCGTACATGGCTACCGTGTCCTGGCAGCAAGATATTTTCTGTCACCATCCCCTGTGCATAAAAGAGATTATTAAGTTCTTCCATGTCATGCTTGCTTCCATTCAAGCCATGCACAAGCATCACACCAACCTTCAGCTTCGTGTTGGATAGAGTATGTTTATTTGTCTGTTGTATTGGGGATGTATTGCCCATTCTCATGTTCCCTTATGTCTGATATCGCCTCCGCTGTTCTACCTTATAGCATACCATATCAGACAACGAAACGTGAAATGTAGGGGTCTAATTCATT
>CAXTWV010000491.1:0-2816 GCA_964248005.1 uncultured Ktedonobacteraceae bacterium
GACGCGCACATTGCTTCGCTCGTGCTGAGGACGCGATACATCGGTCCCTACCATTTTCTCGTTACTTCGCAGATGCTCCAATTATTGGCCTTTGCATATAGTATGCACGGGAGTCTATATATATGAAATGAGAAACGCATGAAACTAGGATAATTGTGCTATATCACACCGTTTGTAGGTGAAGATATACGCACCAAACCCTCCCACAAGTCCTATCTCATGTATAATAAATTGACGCATCGTGACACACCCTCTACACTATAGTTCAAGAGAAGACCATAAAAAGAGCGTTTGCTCGATTAAAAATAGATTAAAAATCACGCTATGAAGGTTCTAGGGGGTACTTATGTCGTCACTCGTAACAGAATCGTTATTAGGGCAGAATGTTGGACCATATATCATAATGCGTCCTCTTGGGCGCGGTACATTGAGCGCGGTCTATGAGGCTCGTCAGGAGAGTACACAGCAAGTATGTATTCTGACAACGTTTATCATTCCTGACGCATTTCCGGCGCAAGCACGTCAACGCTTTTTCGTGCGTTTCGCACGCGAGAGTGCTGTTTTAATGAAACTGCATCATCCCTATATCCTTCCTGTACAAGATGCTGGCGAGCATGAAGGTCAGCCTTATCTGGTCAATCCCACAATCAAAGGCAGCTCGGTTGCGAAGTTGCTTAAGCAAAAAGGCCGACTCACGCCCGAACAAGTCTCAGAGCTGCTCAAGCGGATAGCAGATAGTATTGACTATGCACATAGCAATGGCATTGTGCATGGTACATTGAGTCCCGCCAATATTTTGTTGAATGATACTGTGCAGATCGCTGGCTTTGGACTTATGAATATGTTTACTCTTCGGGGTCTTGATGATAGGACACAACAGCTTCAACCAGCTATGCGTAGTATCGCGGGTACAACACTTGGCACACAAGGATACATCGCGCCGGAGGTCATGCAAGGAAAGTCATTTGATGGACGCATAGATGTGTATGCTCTTGGTATACTTTTGTTGGAACTCTTGTGTGGCTCATCACCGTTTGGCAAAACACCAAGTGCTATAATGCAAGTTCCACGCCTTTCCACGCTCTGCCCCGAACTTCCTATAAGCCTTGATGCTGTTATTCAGCAAGCGGTAGACCCTGACCCAACGCGACGTATGCCATCAGCAGGAGCGTTAGCAACATTATTCGCGCAAGCACTCAATGCTCAACAACCTACTGTGCCACAACCTGTTGTGACGCGAAAGGTCGTTCCCGACCCACAAATCACGTTACCCAACGCGGTCGATTGGTTTGTCAAAGAGGATACTCCTACAGGAAAGTGGCAACTTATTCCACCTGTCACAGCGCATACGGCAGCGATACGCGTCACGAATATGCAAGAAGAAACATTGAGAGAGAACAATAGCATATCAACCGATGATGATGCTCAGTCTATGGACCCATTTGTCTGGTGGTCGAACATGACCGCATCGCAGGTCGTTGCGCAAACTCCCGGTACATTTACGAATACACCGCAACGGCCTACAACATCAAAGAAGCGTGTCGCGGCCCAAAAGCAGAGTCGTAGACGTGTGGTAGCGATGCTTGCTGGTGGAAGTGTTGTGGCACTCGGAGCACTTGGCTTTGGTGGTATAACACTTGCTCATGTGTTACAACATCCACAGAATGCAACGACGAATACCGCGCAACAGTCTATTGGGACAACAGTTCCAACTTCAACACCTACACATAGTACAACAGGCGTGGCACAAGCAAAGCCCACCGCAACGACAAAGCCTAAACCAACTGTTCAGCCGACGCAGGCACCACAACCGACTCCTACTCCTGGTGCAACTGTACAATCAGTACCCACAACCCAGCCAACAACTCAACCGACCATACAGCCAACGGCTCAACCGACGCAAGCACCACCAACGCCAACGCCACCACCACAACATACGGGAACAGTAATTGGCTCTACGAGTATGGGTACAAACTCGTCACAAGACTTCACCAACCCTGCAAATGGTTCTGGCAGCATTCTTATACATCTCCCGAATGGAAACTTTGTTGCCTATAACAAAGCGTGTACTCATCAGGGTGTGGCTGTCTATTACGATGGCGGCTCACAAAAACTCAAATGTCCCGCGCACGGTGCCGTCTTTGATCCAGCTAATGGAGCTAATCCTGTATCAGGCCCGAATAATGGTCCGCTTCAAAATGTCGCGATTCGGGTGAATGGTGATGGGACGATTACAACGGGGTAGGGACTGATTCATCGCGTCTTGTGCATCGTCCGCTCGGTCTGATAGACTAATACTATAAGAGTCGTGTACAGTAGGAAGAGGAGCCTCAAACCGTGGAGTATTCACAAGAAGAGCTTGTTGAAAGCATGAATAGTAACCGTACAGAGTCAATCTGGAACGTCCTTGACATTAAGCTGGTGGAGGCGCGAAAAGATCGCGTGGTAGCGACGATGCCAATTGGACCCCAACATCGCCAGCAGGTAGGCTATTTACATGGAGGTGTTTCTGTTGTACTCGCGGAGTCGCTGGCCTCGTTTGGCAGTGTGCTAAACATAGATGCGAACACGCAGATGGCATTTGGCTTAGAGATTAACGCCAACCACTTACGCCCAAAACGCGAAGGCACTGTAACCGGAGTAGCTACGCCGATCACGCGCGGACGTACTACACACGTGTGGGATATCAGGATTACTGATGAGCAAGATAGACTCGTCTGTATTTCACGCTGCACCGTTGCCATCGTAGACCGTCCGCCTGACAATGGCAACCCGCTTGTGAGGCCAACCCAGAACGTTGAGTGAGGGCAGAAGCA
>CAXTWV010000492.1:0-2775 GCA_964248005.1 uncultured Ktedonobacteraceae bacterium
CGTGCCATGCTTGTTGTCCATGAGCATAACGCACGTCTCATCGGGCCAAACTGCCCCGGCATGTGTACACCTGGACAGGGGAAAATTGGGATTATCCCGTATCAAATTTTCACCCCTGGTCCCGTCGGCTTCATCTCGCGCTCTGGTACACTCACTTACGAAGTTGTATCACTACTCACGGCTGCTGGCCTTGGACAATCTTCGTGCATTGGTATTGGCGGCGACCCCATCATTGGCTCGACGTTTGTTGACTACCTCAAATTGTTTGAGGCCGATCCTCAGACAAAAGCCGTTGTCATGTGTGGTGAAATTGGAGGTAGCGACGAAGAGGATGCCGCCGAGTACATCAAAACCATGAGCAAACCCGTTGTAGCCTTCATTTCAGGGCGTACCGCTCCAGCTGGCAAACGCATGGGTCACGCTGGTGCGATTATCTCTGGTAACACAGGAACGGCACAAGGGAAGGTTGCAGCATTACAAGCTGCCCGCGTTCCTGTTGCTGACACCATTTTCGACATTCCCGGACTCGTACAAAAGGTATTGTAGGGACCGATGTATCACGTCCTTGTCGGCAATCGAGACGCCGCCGAGGACGTGATAAATCGGTCCCTACAGACGACGTATGCTCATCTAAAGGAACTCATCATGACCACTGCACTCATTTATGACCCTATTTTTCTGGAACATATTACACCGTCGAAGCATCCTGAGAAACCACAGCGCATCGAATTAGCGTATGAGGCACTCGAAGAACTGGGCTGGCTCACACGCGACGGACTGGTACAACTCGCGCCTCGTGCGGCAACTGTAGATGAGTTAGCAGCGGTTCATGAACGTGAGTATATTCAAGAGGTAGCAGAAGCCTCGCGACAAATGGCGGAAGAGGAAGCGAAAGGCGGCTATAAAACAGCGTTTTTTGCTACTGATACCTACATTTCCGCGAAATCGTATGAGGCCGCGAGTAAGGCTGCTGGTGCGCCCCTTACTGCTATCGACGCAATGATGAAGGGCGACATTAAGAATGCCTATTGTCTTGTGCGCCCTCCTGGACATCATGCGTTACCTGATGATGCGATGGGCTTCTGCATCTTCAACAATGTCGCGGTTGCTGCTCGCTATGCCATCGACTCCTACGGACTTGAGCGGGTTATGATTATAGACTACGATGTGCATCATGGCAACGGTACGCAGGACATGTTTTACAGTGACCCGCGTGTCCTCTACTTTTCGATACATCAGGCCCCCTTCTATCCTGGTACAGGTGCCTCCGATGAGCTAGGTGAGGGCGATGCGATTGGCACAACCATCAATGTACCCATTCCCGCAACATGTGGCTTTGATACCTACGAAGCAGTTTTCCGACAGGTGATGTCTCCTGCTGCTGATCGCTTCAATCCACAGCTTATCCTGGTCTCGGCTGGCTTCGACGCTCACTGGAAAGATGCTATTCCAGAGACAAGCACACACACGAAGATGTATCTTTCTACCGCTGGCTTTTTCCAATTGAATAAGATTATTCTTAATCTCGCCGACCTGCTCTGTGATGGACGTCTAATTATGGTGCAAGAGGGTGGTTATAACGTGCAGGCAATGGGTATGTGTGTGGCGACGAGTATTAATCAATTGTTAGGTGATGATGCCGCGGTTGATAGCCTCGGTCCACCACCTGTAGACCCACTGCGTGTTAATACTGATGTGTTGATTGCGGAGTTGCGCCGCATTCATGGCTTAACAGGCTATCGTATGCGTAATTTCAAGAAACCCGATGTAGAGAAGCTGCGACGCGAGATGAAGGGACCAGATATTGCTCCCGCATCTGATACACACATTGATTGAGAGGAAGCGCACTAGTCATGTCAGTCACGCACCTTGATACGTACCAGATACGCCCGTTGACTTCTGCTGATATTCCTGCAGTCGAGCGTCTGCTCCGTACCTCGGAATATATCTATCAACGCTTTACATTAAACGAGCTGCCTCTATTGCTTAAACACTATCCGGCGGTAGGTATGTTCAACAGTGCCACAATGCATAGTTTTTTACTGGCACAAAGCGTCAATGCTCCGACTGCATGGATCGGCGGTTTTGGTGTTAGTTGGACCGAGAGTAGCCATTATCTGGATATTCTGTTCAGATTACTGAATGCGCTCTCCTCGCGTCTCGTCACACAAGGCGTACAGCACCTGCACTACTCCGGGAATGATAGCGAACGTGACTGGCTACGCGATGTGCTTTTAAAACGTGGCTTTCTACCATATCGTCGCCTCTACTCCTACGATAAATACGACTACAACATACCTGCACAAGGCAATCAACAAGTCCTGATTCGTCAGGTCAGTATCAAAGGTAGATGGGGCAAAGCTGGTGATATGCCAGCCCTACTTGCTATAGAACAAGCCTGTTTCGAGGACCTATGGAGGTATGATGCGGCTGGCTTTACTGATGTCGCTGCTACTCACCCCTATTTTGTCGTGGCAGAGCTACAAGGAAAAGTCGTCGGCTACCAATTCAACGCGCTCGATAGTGACTACGGCTACCTTGTGCGTATCGCAGTGCATCCTTCAGCAGAAGGCCAGCAAATTGGAGTGCGGCTGATGGCAGAGGCAATCCGTTTCTTTGAACGCGAACGTGTTTCACGTATCATGCTCAACACGCAGGACAACAACACTCATGCCCACCGCCTCTACGAATGGTTTGGCTTTGAACGTATCCAGCAAATGGGCTTCGTATTGAGGAAGGTGCTGTAAGGATTACCTTCATATGTCCCGTTTTCAT
>CAXTWV010000493.1:0-967 GCA_964248005.1 uncultured Ktedonobacteraceae bacterium
TCTCTTTACCTTGCTGCGAAAACAATGACTATTCTCCTAGTAGGGATGCTGTCGATGCTCATCTTGTTCTTCTTTGCTACATTCGTAGGACGGGTGAATTTACCTTTTCTTACTTGGCTTCAACTCCTAGGCTCTCTCACTCTAGGCATGATTCCCTTTATCCTGATGGGATTGCTTCTAGGATTGCTAACTACTTCAGCGTCAGCCTCTGTCATTTCTACCTTAGTGTTCTTTTTTCTCTCGTTCGCTTCGGGCCTCTTCATTCCCCTGCTCCTCTTGCCGAAATTTGTAGCAAATGTGGCGTTCTACCTGCCTACCTATCACCTAGGCCAGATATCCTGGACGCTCGTAGGCAAAGGTTTAAGCGATGGACATCCTCTCTGGCAACACTTTTTGTGGCTTGCAGGCTACGGAGTAGTGTTCTTCCTTCTGGCAGTATGGGCGTATAACCATGACGAGAATAAGAACTTTGGCTAAACGGTCCCAGAACCTCCTGATTAGAACGTTTCGATACGCATCTGATCAGGAGGTTTTTTTCTGACCCGAAACGCACATTGAGAGGTATGAAACGGGACTACCGACAACGGACGTGTAGCGATTTGGTTCGGGTATATTGATGGACGCGCTTGTCAAGCACTTCGCGCACTCAACAAGTAAGAATAGCTAATTTGGTAAGGTTGTGAATACCTTGTTGCTTCGAGAACCTAGCGAAGAACCTCGCACAATTTGGAATCAATGGCAGTGCCATTCTGACGACCTTCAACATCTTTATAAATGTAGAGGTGCTTCCCAGTGGTGAAATAAATATTGCTCCTCCTGTCTCGCGTCCAAGAGATTTCATCGTGTTACGTGCCGAGATGGATATGTACGTTGGTCTCACGGCCTGTTCAGCCGAAATATCTAACAACGGCACGTTTAAACCGATTGACGCAAAGATAGACGGCTGAAAGGTACCCGTTCAGGATTG
>CAXTWV010000493.1:977-2772 GCA_964248005.1 uncultured Ktedonobacteraceae bacterium
AACGTAGCGTTCTAAACAACTTAGCTAATTGTCGTAATACGAGAAAAGTTTAGTGGTTGATTATTGAGAAAAGCATTTGTTGTTAAGGCATACGATGTCAACGTAGTGCTCTAACCAACTGAGCTAATTGCCCTTGAACAAGGATAATAATACCATCGCCTCTCGCCATTGTCAAGCGTCTTTTTAGTACCCGTTCAGGATTGGTCAAAAGCAGAGCTTGCCATGGAAGCGACTTTCGGGTAAGGTAAGAAGCATGCAAGCCTTTCCAGACTATGTTCAACAATTGAGACATGATGTTCGTCTGCTTCGGATAGATAAAGACCGACTCACACGCGCTCATCAAACACAAAAGCAAACGGCAGAGCGATTAGCCAAACGGGTCAAAGAACAAGCCAAACGCATTAAGGAACTCGAACGCGAGAACGCGCAACTGAAGCGAGAACGCGAGCAGTCGAGCAAGACCACGAACCGCTATCAAGTGGCTCTCTTTGATCATGGCAACTTCCGGCGTCCCACAACCGACGCGAGCAAGAAGAGCAAAGGGGGACAACCCGGACATCGCGATACCAACCGCGAGAGCCAGTCATCGTCTCCTGCCTGGCAGAGACAGCGGCTCTTTGCGTCCCAATGTGGCTCGTGCGGAATGTCGCTGCCACGTGTCCACGCGACCCGCTGCAAGCACTTGATAGATATTGTGCTTCATCCGCAGGTGCATCGAGTGCTGCTGGAGAGTGAACGGCAATGGTGTGCAGGATGCAAACAGGAAGTCTGCGTTCGCGATGAGAGAACGTTGCCCTTTACCGAATATGGCCTCAACACGTTTTTGCTCGTGCTGATCTTACGCTTTCGCAGTCACGCCTCCTTACAGAAGATTGCCGAGGTGCTTTCGATCAGTCACGGACTCTGCCTCTCGAAAGCGACGATCAGCAATCTGCTCGTGCAAGCCAAGCGCTACTTGCGTGGAAAGTATGAGCAGTTGCTGGCAGAGGTCAGAGCAGGAGCGGTGATGTATG
Organism: uncultured Ktedonobacteraceae bacterium; assembly: GCA_964248005.1. Classification (GTDB taxonomy): domain Bacteria; phylum Chloroflexota; class Ktedonobacteria; order Ktedonobacterales; family Ktedonobacteraceae; genus JBBQVS01. The sequence continues at coordinate 1,991 of CAXTWV010000493.1, forward strand.
CCGACGAAACCGGTTGGATGGTCCACGGGCAAAAAGCGTGGATGTGGCTGGCGGCGACGGAGGAGGTGACCGTTTACGTTGCCGCCGAGAGTCGAGGCGGCGGCATTGCGCGTGACCTCTATGGCGAGAGCCAAGCCTTGTGTATGCATGATGGCTACGCCGCCTACACCAAGGCCCTTCCTCAGCACAACCACCTCTACTGTTGGGCGCATCTGTTGCGCTTCGCCCATGAAGAAACGGTGCTCGACCCCCCCGACTCGCAAGCGGTATGGGTGAGAGAGCAGTTGGTGCAAGCGTATCATCTGGGACACGACGCGACGATCTCTGACTCACAGAACCTGGAAACCCGACTGCGAGCCCAACTCGATCAGGTGCTCGCAGTTGTCTCGGAGAGTCGCTCGATCCAGAACATCCAAGCCCGACTTCGGGTGCAATACGAGGGCTTAATTCGGGCTGTGCTCCGCACCCCCGATGCCACCAACAATCTTGCCGAGCGCGAACTGCGTCCGATGGTGCTCATGCGGAAACTCTCCAATGGGTCCGACACCTTTGGGGGAATGGAGACGAGTGCCGTGGTCGGCAGTGTGCTGCAAACACTTACCAAACAGGCTACTCCTCTGCTTTCCGCGTTACAGCACTCGGTCCAAGAAGGCATCCAGCAGCAGTTCTCTCAGTATCGGCACCCGGTCTCGCTCAACTCTTCCTTTGACCAATCCTGAACGGGTACCGTTCTTACACTTGACACATGTCTCCTATCCTGCTATCATAGCGTTGCTACCGTA
>CAXTWV010000494.1:0-747 GCA_964248005.1 uncultured Ktedonobacteraceae bacterium
TTTGCTTGATAGTCGTTTGAAAGGGTTCAAATCTAGTTGGGCGGACTACTACAATCGATGTATCCTGATGATTTTGTTAAACCCCATGATCGGTCCCTACATAAAACGACGCCATTCGCTTTCTAGCATTCCAAATACCTTCAGGTCTACATAGTGATCGTACAGCCATTCGGCTTGTCGTATGATGCCTTCTAGCGTAAAACCCAGGCGTTGAGGAATCGCACAGCTTTGTGTGTTGGCAGTGGCACAGCGTATCTCAACCTTGTTGAGTTGCCATTCATCAAATGCATAGGCCACCATCGCCTTACACGCTTTCGTCATCAAGCCCCTACCTTGAAATGCAGCCCCTAGCCAATAGCCGATTTCTACACGTCGATTTGACCAGTCGATCAGATGAAAACTGATGGTTCCCGCCACCTGTCTTTTGTAAAGAATAACACAACCAAAGCTGCCGTTAGTGGTACGTTGTATATTCAGCGTGCGAATAAATGCATACGAGTCCTCAATGGAGCGTGTGCCATCTACCCATGGCAACCACTGACGCAGATACGGTCGGTTTGCATCGGTCAGAGCAAAAATATACGGTGCATCACGCTCTTCTATTGTGCGTAATTCCGTGTCCTCATCTATCCGAATACGTAGGGTTGGAAATGTCGCCATATCTCACGTTCCCTTCTCTTCATAATTAGTAGGAGAGGTAGTCAATAACGGTTTGTTGGTGGGGGGAGGGGGGGCGTGGGGGGGCAC
>CAXTWV010000494.1:757-2771 GCA_964248005.1 uncultured Ktedonobacteraceae bacterium
AAAAAACCTTTTTGACTACCTCTAAACCTACTCTTCGATAGTCGTCAAGTCACCCACCTCAGTCCCTAACTCACGCGCTTTGAGGACACGGCGCATGATTTTACCAGAGCGCGTCTTAGGTAGACCAGCGACAAAATCTATTTCGGATGGTGTCGCGATTGGTCCCAGTTCGCGGCGTACATGCTCAATCAGGCTCTTGTGCAGTTCGTCGCTTGGCGTCTGCCCAACCTTGAGTGTGACGAACGCTTTGATTGCTTCACCTTTCATCGCGTCCGGTTTGCTAATGACACCTGCCTCTGCGACTGCTGGATGACTGACCAGCGCACTTTCCACATCAGCCGTACCGATACGATGGCCCGCGACATTCATCACATCATCGAAGCGACCCAGTACGGCAATATAGCCAGCGTCGTCAACCGTTGCCACGTCACCAGCTGTATAGTATGGGGGCACGGTACGCCAATAATCGAGATAGCGTTGCTCGTTCTTCCAAATGGTACGGAACATCGAAGGCCATGCACCCTCGATCACGAGATAGCCACCCTGATTAATGCCGACAGGTTGTCCACTGCGGTCAAGCACCTTTACCGTATAACCAGGTAATGGTTTACCCGCGCGTCCAAGTCGTACCTCCATGCTCGGCAACGTCGCCACCGTTGGAGCTGCGGTCTCAGTCTGCCACCAATTATCACAGATGGTGACGCGTCCATCATCCCCAATATGTGTACGCGCCCACAGGTATGCCTCTGGATTGAGTGGCTCACCCGCGCACACAATCAAACGCAGACTTTTCAGGTCGTGTGTTTTGGGATATTGCGGCCCAAACTTCATAAACATACGCAACGCAGTGGGAGCAGTAAAGAGTTTGGTTACACCATACTTTGCTACGACTTCCCAAATAATCCCTGGATTGGGATAATCGGGCGCACCCTCGCGTACAAGAATCGTCGTCCCATTCGCCAACGGACCGTAGACCATCGCGCTATGTCCCACAATCCAGCCAATATCGGACATGCACAGATAGATGTCATCCTCTTTCAGGTCAAAGGCGAGCTTAATATAATACGCTGCACCAACCATGTAGCCACCATGCGTATAGACACACCCCTTGGGAGCACCCGTGGAGCCAGAGGTGTAGAGCATAAACAATGGGTCTTCTGACTCCATGACTTCGGCAGGACATGTTGTCTCCTGTGCCTTACAGAGTTCGTAGAAATCAATTTCACGTGTTGAGTCCAGTGGTACAGCAGGATTGGCGCGTCGGTAGACGACAACCTTTTCTACGAGGTCGAGGTCCTTGACCGCCTCATCGACAATAGATTTCAACTGTGTCACTTTGCCACGTCGATACCCAATGTCGGAGGTCACAACCACACGTGCCTCTGCATCCTCGATGCGTGAGCGTAATGCACCACTGCCCAGGCCAGCATACACAACCGAATGGATCGCACCGATACGCGCACAGGCCAGCATCGTCACAATGCCTTCTGGTGTCAAGGGCAAATAAATACAGACACGATCACCCTTCTTGACACCAAGTGAACGTAAGCCGTTCGCGACCTGACAGGTGAGTGCCAGTAACTCTGAAAATGTGTATGTGCGCTCCTCACCATCCTCACCCACAAACAATAGGGCGGTTTTGTTGGCACGACTTCCCTGTGCATGACGGTCAAGACAATTGGTCGTGATATTCACTTGTCCATCGACAAACCATTTCGCGCCAGGAGCCGTTCCTTCCAAGACACGCGACCACGGCTTGACCCACTCGAACTCGTGTGCGATCTCATCCCAAAACGCTTCAAGGTTGCTCGCCGCTTTATCGTAGAGAGCCTGGTAGTCTTTGACATCGACCATCGAGCGCATTTCGGCACTCGGCGCGAAATGCTCTTCCTTCGTCAACAGTTGACGAAAATCGTCTGCGTTAGAACTCTGCTGTTGTCCATCATTGGATTGTGGGGCCATTGTGCATTTCCTCCTCGAAATAAAAGATGAAGTCGTTCAACAATACACTCTC
>CAXTWV010000495.1:0-2769 GCA_964248005.1 uncultured Ktedonobacteraceae bacterium
TTTTGAGAAACAAAAAAGCAGAGGTTGTTTTCCTCTGCTTTCCCAGCACGCTGGTGGTGTTTGTCGCTCAGCCTAAAAAGGCCCACCATCATGCTGGGGGGCTAAACCAATAATAAAAACTATTCTGTTGTACTGGTTGTTTATAGCTGAGCATTTTTATAATTCCGTATGCTTTCTCGACCGTATCTTTTTCGGTCTCTATCATGATTATAGAGACTCCTTCCAAATAAGTCAAGTATAATTCAACCAAAGTAAGAAAAAGGGTCAGAGTCAAGGCTTTTGCCCTGACTCTGACCCTTTTTCTTACTTTGATTGACCCTATCTCTTCTTTTGGCGACGTTGGCTAGTGCGATACTGCTGGTAGAGTGTATCATCGGAGCCTTTGACGCCTTGACGCACCGTTGGTGGTATGACCCGTTCCCCGGTTGTCGTTGTACCATTATTTTTTGTTTGTGTTTGACCTGCGCGTCTCTGTGCGGCAGTGGCACCACCAAGACTGCGAGGAATGAGGTCGAAGCGTGCGAGAAGAACAAGAATAATGACGAGGGATGCCAAAAACACTATCGTCGATGTATTCACATGCAACGTGCCGCCAAAGAGGTTGAACTGTGTCAGTTGTTTTTCCAGACCAAGGTATTGCAGAAATCTTTGCTCATATAGCCCTAGAAAATCTGCCGCAATGAGGTACACGCCCATGCCGATGATGTAGCGTGTCTTAAACAAACCTTGTGGCTTGGTTGCGGCTGGCTTAGCGGCAGAAATGGAGGTTGTACCTTTGCCTTCAACCACCGGACTCTTACTCGTTTTGGCAGGAACTGTTCCGAGTGCTTCTACAGGGGCTTTGCCACGTGTAGCGCGTGCGAGACGAGCTTGGGCAACTTCCGCTTCTTTCGGTGTGGTCTCTTGTTCGCTCTTTTTTACAGTAGAGAAGAAGCCCGGTAACTTGCGTGCTGGCTTCTCAATTGGTGTGGGAACAACAAGCGGTTTTGGCTCAGCAATAGTTGCTGTACTTACCGCGGAGTTCTCGACCTCGCCGTTTTCTACAGCATTGTTTGTGGATGTGACAAGGACGGGCTTGTTGCGCTGTGAGCGTGCTGTCCGTCTTGTCCGTTTGCTACTGGAATATTCTTGGCTCATGCTTGACCTCCCGAACGGTCTGGATTGTATGAATTGAACGTGTTATCGTTATAAGGATCGTCCTGATTGGGTACGATATTTTTTGTAACGTGTGGCTGACCTGGAAACTCGCTTTGTGGTGTTGCCGCGTTGTCCGGTTGTGCTTGTTGAGGTGCGGGTTGATAATATGGTGGCAAAACATTCGAGGATGGCGTCACTGGTCGCACAGAAGAAAGGGGTGGTAAGGATTGTGAGGCAATAGAGGGTGGTGCTTGCATTTGCTGTGCTTGTACCGGTTGCATGGCGGGAGTATCAACTGCCGCAATACCTGCACGCGCTATTTCATCATCACGTCCAGGAGCATTGCCACCGCTTACACCGATGCCGCCAATGGTTGCGCCAGCAGCACGGATAGGCCAGCCACCAGCCGCCATAATAAATTTTCCCTCAGTCATGGTTGCCATGCTTGAGGCAAAACCTGGGATGCCTGCTCCCCACTGCGCAACTGCATCAGTGGACTGGTTAAACATAACGGCGGTACTGGCCTTCGCGATACTAATATTTCCGGTCGCCCACCCATAGGGAGACATCATGCGCTCAAAGAGGACCAGATGGCCTCCGGCATCAACAATCGCAATACTGACAGGACTACGTAATTCTCTAGCGCGTTGTTTGCTAGCCTCTAATATTTTCCGCGCTGTGTCTATAGACATGCTCACGCCCGATTTACTCCTTCTAACGTGCCGATATCTCTGTGGCGACCTTCTTGTGTTTGCGAACCTCTACGTTGCGCCTATTGTACATCATCCAGTCTATTTGAGCAATGTATTTATACAAGGGTGACGCGCTCTTTCATCCACACGAGCGTATTGTACTTCTCTTCAGCGAGTCGTTGCGCCATGTCCCATTCTGATTTGCTTAGTTCCTCTTGTACGAAGCGTGTGTGTAACGCTTCTCCAAACCCTGTAACAAATGCTTCTCCGACCTGCTCTCTTGTGATCGTCGCATCAAATGTGTGTAGTGGTGTTGTTTTTGTCTGATAGAGGGCCAGTGCTTCAGCACGTGCGGCATCAGAGGGGAAGCGCAAGAATGAAAAGAACTCGCTGGAGCGTTCATCGAGCGGGAGTGAGCCTTGTTGGAGTAGGGCATTATCCTTCCAAACTTGCGCACTTCCAATGATTTTGAAGCCGCGTGCGGTAAGGTCGGCTTGTGTTGATGAAGCAAAACATGCCGCAGATGGATTTTTGCTGACGTGTTCCTCGCTTAGTTCAGAGGCGATACCAAGCTGTTGTAGGGCCGCCTGTAGTCCTTGAGCGAGGTAGGCATAGGCCGCGACAACACCGGAAGGAACATGCTCACGTTTGCCAATCACAAGGCTGTAAGTGAACTCGTCGCGGTGATAGACCGCCCGCCCGCCTGTAGGACGCCGTACAAGCGCAACGCCCTTGTGTTGACAATGTTCCTGCTCGATCTCACGCTCAACGTTTTGGAAGCGACCCAGCGTAATAGATGTCTGTGTCCAGCGAAATGTGCGTAACGTAGGCGGGACCAGTCCTTGCAGGTAGTGAGTCAGGATAGCCTCGTCAACCGCCATGTTGAGCGCGGCCCCTAACGGTTCTGTGTTGACAAAACGATATGTTGTTGTGGACATGA
>CAXTWV010000496.1:0-1079 GCA_964248005.1 uncultured Ktedonobacteraceae bacterium
AATTCATTCCGCCGTCGTCCCGCATCTTTGGCCTAACGAGGGCTTAATTAATTAAAGCCCCTACATCCGTACCAATTTGTTAATTCGCATAATCGGTCCCTACAGATAATTTCACGTAAAAGGATACATACAAACATGCTTCAGATAGATCAAAGACAACTTGGTGCATCGCCTATCACGGTGCCTGCTTTAGGGGTGGGAGTGTGGAGTTGGGGTGACACGAATTTCTGGAATTATGGGCAAAGTCATACACGCGAAGATATCAATCAGGCATATAAAGCATGTCTGGACGCTGGCTTGAACTTTTTTGATACCGCGGAGATTTATGGTAGTGGTGAGTCAGAGCGTATTCTTGGCGAATGTGTGCGTAACGATGGACGACCCGCGATCATCGCAAGTAAGTTTGCGCCAATCCCTACACGTCTCTCGGCACGTACATTACTCGATGCACTGGACAAGAGCCTTGAACGTCTGGGGATGAGCCATATAGACTTGTATCAAATTCACTGGCCCTATACCTTTCTTGGCATCAATGCATTGATGGATGTATTGGCGCAAGCGTATCGCGCGGGTAAGATACGGGCTATCGGCGTGAGCAACTACAGCACTAACCAGATGAGACAGGCTCATGCACGCCTTGCACGTCATGGTATTCCTCTGGCATCAAACCAAGTACATTATAATTTGCTACATCGCAAGCCTGAGTCGAATGGGGTACTTGCCGCTTGTCGCGAGTTGCAGGTCGCGCTTATCGCCTATAGTCCCTTAGAACAGGGATTGCTGACAGGAAAATATCGTGTAAGCAATGCACAAGCTCCTCAACTGACTGGCGCACGCCGCTTTATACCAACGTTCAACACTGCCAGACGTAGCAAGATGGAGCCATTGTTCCAGATAATGGAACCTATTGCGAAAACGCACGACAAAACAATTGCGCAGGTTGCTCTGAACTGGCTACTGATGAAGGATGAAAGCATTATCCCCATTCCAGGGGCGAAAAACGCACGGCAAGCCAAAGATAATGCGGGTGCTATCGGTTGGCGTCTCACACCCGAAGAGCAGCAACGTATCGCTCAAGC
>CAXTWV010000496.1:1179-2763 GCA_964248005.1 uncultured Ktedonobacteraceae bacterium
ATCATCCTCGTCGTTTTCAGCACGTTCTTCGGCTTCGCGTTCTTCCTGGCCCATCAATTCCTGGGCGATAATGACGCGAAAAAGTGAGAAGGGCAAGCTCAATAACAGGATAAAGGCAAGCAGGAGCAGCAGGCGGTAGAGCAAAAAGGACAACTGGTGTCCACCGATCCAGACGAGATAGGCTGCACTATTGCCCGCACTTGTTACCGCAAGCGCGTTATTGTACCCTAATGGTGCTAATACAAATGCTTGATAGGCTGGTATTCCCGCGAGCAGGAGCAAGGCACCACAGAGGTATGAGATGCCATTGCTACGGAGCCGAGCCAAGAAACTGCGTTTCATTGAGTGTATATATCTTTCCTTCGCAAAACCTTCTTTACAGATTATAGCGCATGATGCACAGGGACACGATTTTGCTCTGTTTACCAAATTGGTACGAGTATGTGTAGGGACCGATGTATCACGTCCTCTTGGCATTTCAACACCCGAACGAGGACGCGATACATCGGTCCCTACCATCGACGTATCCTGAGTATTTTGTTAAACCCCATCATCGCGTCCTTACCGGTGGTTGGTTGCTAGGAGGACGCGATAATCGGTCCCTACAACTACATCTCGCGCTCAAACGTAGTACATGTATCGTGTTTTATCAATGCTATGCAGAAAAATGGAAAGCCGAGTCGTGATAGATAATCTCCCCTCACAGGATACATTAGCCAGCAATATTGCTTCTGTTCAGTCAAATATTGCGCAGGCGGCAGAACGCGTGGGACGCCGACCAGATGAGATAACGCTGGTGGCGGTTTCAAAAACGAAGCCTGTCGAATTAATTAAGCTCGCCTATGAGCTTGGCCTACGCGATTTTGGCGAGAACCGTGTACAGGATGCGTTACCCAAGATTGCTGAATTTCGGCATGCGGGACTCCAGCCTGTGACGTGGCATATGATAGGGCATTTGCAACGTAACAAAGTCAATAAGGTTGTTGGCTCATTCGATAGTGTGCAAAGCGTTGATAGTCTGCAATTGGCGCAGGCACTCAATACTCATGCGAATGAACTTGAGGTTCGTATCGCGGTCTTGTTGCAAGTGAATGTCTCTGGTGAGGTGAGCAAAGAGGGCATGACGCCAGAGGATGCTTTGACGCTGGCACAGCAAATTGTCGCGCTTTCACAGCTTGATGTGCAGGGTTTAATGACCGTTGCACCACAAGTACAGGACCCCGAAGAGGTGCGTCCAGTGTTTCGCGCACTACGAATGTTGCGTGACGATTTGCGGAAGCAGGTACCTCAGAGTGCATGGCAGCATCTTTCAATGGGCATGACCGATGATTATTGTGTAGCGATTGAAGAAGGTGCTACAATTGTGCGCGTTGGACGAGCAATTTTTGGCGAACGAGCGAGTGTCTCGCAAGCAGAACTATAGGAAGGCAATATAATGAAACTTGACGATATCATCTTTGGGCGTCGTGTCCGCCAGAATCATGCGTTGGAGCATGCCACGTTTACGATAATGGCACAGATGGACCCAACATTTACAGGCAGTGCGCGTTCAAGCGCGGATGGATTTATCATCTTCAACGATGT
>CAXTWV010000497.1:0-2753 GCA_964248005.1 uncultured Ktedonobacteraceae bacterium
TCCGGTTTAAGGTATTGCTGTAACCGATCTTCGCCGCTTGGACTGACCAGGAACGTCACGACATCTCCTGGAAGAATGCTTGTACTGCCACGTGGGAAGAGCAACTCACCCTCTCTGCGAATAGAAACGACCAGACACTCCGCGGGGAGTTGAGCATCGCGCAGAGGAATCCCTGCGAGACGCATTCCAGGTTCAATCTTTGCCTCGATCATCACGGTGCCTTCGACAAGTCCACGCATCCGTCGTGAGCCTTTCGCCAGTGTCTCGCGATAGGCTTTCACAATATTGGCAGCCGAGAGGACTCCAATAACACACTTGTCACCTGTAATGCCTTCAACATCCACAACGGGTGCCCAACTGACGCGATGACTGGTCAATTGTTCGAGCGATTCGTCGAGGGTATCATCAGGATATACCGTCAGGACATCGCGGCTCATAGCGGTTTCTACACGTGTTGTTTCGCGTTCCGCTAACGGAACGCGCTGAATATCTGCTTGCGTCAAAACACCAAGCAAATTTCCCTGTGCATCCAGTACAGGTGCTCCACTTTCGACATGCTTAGCAAGCAGATTTTCAGCCTCTGCCAGCGTGTGTTCACGTGTGAAATGCAAAGTAAGTGGTGCCATTGTTTGACGAACGGCGAGTGTAGAGAGCAGTGGAAAGGACATCTGAAGTCGATGAGCTGGTGAGTCCGCACGCGTATCTACCTGACTTGTGTAGATGGTGGCTTTCCCTACGATGATCGAGGCGATACCAACAGCAATCATCGCAGGCGCAAGCATCGAGAGGTTGCCAGTCATCTCGGCAACCATGAGCATCACCGCGAGAGGAGCGTGAGCAATGCCACCAAAGAGAGCCATCATCCCCACAATCACAAATGGTGCAGGGGTATCAGGAATACCGGGAAGAACGTGATAGCTCAAACGCCAGACTAACGCACCGACCATCCCACCAATGACCATGCCAGGACCAAAGATACCGCCAGAGCCACCAGAGCCAATAGATAAACCAGTCGTGAGTATTTTCACAAATGGCAAGAGGAGAATCACCCACAAAGGAATTGCCAACAATCCTTGACCCATTCCAACCTGTACCCAGCCATAGCCCATACCAAGTGCTTGCGGGAGTGCTAAACCAATCAGACCAACGAGCAACCCGCCTATGCCCGGCTTGATCCAGTTGGGAAGGTGCAGACGGTGAAAGACATGCGTGATCCCATAAAAGCCTCGTGAATAGAGCAAACCCATCAGTCCACACAACACGCCAAGCATGACATAATAGAGCAACTGTGGCGGAGACGTAAACGCGAGATTGCTTGGAGTGGCAAAGATAGGATTCCATCCCGACCACGCTCCAAAGACGCTGTAGCCGATGATCGACGCCATAAGCGCGGGAATGATTGCCTCGATCTCTAAATCATTCTTGTACAGGATTTCCGCCGCGAGAATAGCTCCGCCAAGTGGAGCACGGAAGATGGCACCAATACCCGCGCCAATACCCGTTGCCAGCGCGATACGTCTGTCTTGAATATCTAAACGGAGGATAGTGGCGAGAATGGAGCCGAAGCCAGCACTAATCTGCGCTGCTGGTCCTTCGCGTCCTGCTGAGCCACCTGTGCCAATCGTGATCGCGGAAGCTACCAGTTTGATAATCGGAATACGCGCACGAATGGATTTCCCTTGATGAAACGCGGCAATCGCAGCATCCGTTCCATGTCCCTCTGCTTCTGGTGCAAGCGTAAAGACGATAATCCCTGCGACCAATCCACCGAGCGTAGTGACGACTGGCAAGAGCCACGGGCGAGCCGAGGACCAGAAAGACATGACATGCGTGACTCCACCTTCTCCCGCGGGATCGGGTGGTAGATAGCCAACAATTCGTCCTAAGAATGTTCCCGTCGCGAAATGAATTGCTGCATAGAACGCGATAGCTCCTACTCCTGCAACCAACCCGATAAGTGTACTGATGAGTAACCATTTGAGGAGATAGCGCGGACTCTCATAACTTCTTTTGACACGCCGCACATGAAAGAGGCGACGCAAAAATGTAACCACGACAGAAAAATTCATCGGAACAACTCCAGGTTCTCTCACCCATTATAATGGGTGGGCAATCATCCAATAAAAAAGCAAAAAAAGAGATATACTACGCCTTTGCACCGATACCTCGTAAGACCAACCGGGCAACATGTTCAGCCTGCTTGTGAATCTCTCGTTCTGACTGACCAAGCACTCGTGCTGATAGGACGAAGGACTCAGTTAAGGAGAGCACCATCAAGGCCGTTGACTCAATATCAGTGCAGTCCAATTCGCCACGCGCCCGCCCTTCTTCGAGCACCAGGGCAATGACTGTTACGTAACTCTGCAATAACTTGGTTGCCTCATCTTGAAACGCCCGATTGACGCCATAGAGCGCACTCATATAGACATTGAAGTTATCACTTTCTTCCTCCGCTAGGCGAACAAATGCATGAAAAAGCCGCTCTAAACGCTGATGCAATGTTCCTTCCGTTGCTAAGGCGGCGCGAATAGTCGCTAACTGCGATTGTGCGATATGACGTAACATGGCGAGAAACACTTCGCGTTTGTTCTCAAAATACAGGTAGATAGTGCCTTTTCCAATGCCTGCTTGTTCCGCGATGGTATTAATATTTGCCTGATCAAACCCCAAACGTGCGAACTCACTTGCGGCCTCGTGAAGAATGCGGTTACGAGTCGCTTCTCGCATCTGTTCATCAACGATCTTTGGCATTG
>CAXTWV010000498.1:0-2750 GCA_964248005.1 uncultured Ktedonobacteraceae bacterium
TCGATTCCTGGGCATACGCCCTCAACAAAACTTACTTCCGTGTGTATCGCGCGGCATGTAATAGACAGTCTACTCATAGCATCAATGCACTCTACAACGTTCCCTTATTATAACATGCTTTTGTGAAAAAGTACTCCTTTTCAGGGTCAATTTTCTCACGTCGCAAAAAATTGGTTACAATTCGTCTTTTTCAGGTCTACGTCCCTCTAGCGTGAGACAAGCCAATCTTGCTGAAACGTCTTTTGTAATGTCACCACTATTCCCTTGTCCGTCAACAAGATACCCAACTCTCGGTTGCCATCGAGCGAAGGGGCTGAAATATTCTCAGAACCAACAAAGGCTTGCACACCATCAGCAACAATCATCTTAGCATGAATGTACAATTGAGGGTCCTCTTTCACTTGCACACCACCCTTCTTAAGAACAGCTATACCACCACTATTGCTGTCGCTTTCACCTGCATAGGGCGTGGGCAGAATAACTTGGACGATCACACCCCGGTGTACTGCACTCACCAATGCCTGCTGGATGCCGTCGTCGAGCATCTCTTCCTCTTCCAGAATGAGCGTTTTCTTTGCACTCATAATTAAAGTGGTTAAAGCGGTGCGCGAGTTGGTTGGGCTGATAACAAGGCTGGCGTTGGTGATATGAGGAAGAGTACGATTCCAATCCGCATTGAAAATATCTGTCACGCTCTGTACATCCTGAGCAAGCGTATCAATGACGCCATATTCACGATTAGTGCCGTTGAGTGCGGAGTATGTGAAGTTACATGACATGATGAAGGCTGTATTGCCATCAATCACCATGCCTTTTTCATGCGTCAGTGTAAAGTCGGGGCTGGTGGTTTTGACCGTAATTCCTGCTAGCTTTAGTTCGTCAAGCACGTCTTGTGGTGAGCCGCCACCATAGGGCGCGGGTTCCAACATCACACGTACATCTACTTTGCGATGGGCTGCGTTTTCCAACGCTTGAATGATGCTAGTATCCGTCAATAGATACATTTCTAACCAGATTGAACGGTGGGCAGTATTAATAGCATCAAGAATAACACTTTCACCTGTATCTGGCTCGACAAAGAGTTTGCGCGTTTGTTGTGTAATTGGTAAAGGATGTATATTCAGTGTCAAAGTCGTGGAGGTATGACGACTAACAGATGTCGTGCTACCACAAGCCACAAAAAAAAGAGTAAGCAATAGAAGTGCGGCATATAAGAACGATTTTGAAGCATGAGTCTTTTGTAACATAGTGGCTCCCGGTACTGATGTTGTTCGCTACTAGTCTGTCAATCGTCATGTGTCAGGGCAAGGGCGCCCGCAAGGGGATGCCCTGGTTTCGGTACCAAATGTGCTTTAACAGACTACTACTGAGCAATAAAACGTCACGCATATTTAGATTAGTGGAATGCTATTTAGTGTTTTACACGTACTAAACTAGTATCTCCTCTTTTAAAGGCTTCCTAGTAATACTTCCTCTTTTCTCTTTTCGATATCTAATTTACTATAAAATGATCTATGTTGCTGTTCAAAACGTGTTTCTGCCTTATTGTAAACATAAATACTGTTCTATAATTTATTCAGCAACATTTTTCTGATTGTATCTTGTGTTACACATATGAAATTGTTTATTTCCTGCAACTCACGCTAAAATAGATGGATTTCTATGCATCCATTTTTAGATTTGGGGCGTAATATAAGTATGACACTGCTGAGATGTTCCTACTCACTTACTGAGCGGTATTTTCAGAAGGATTCTTCTTCTTATATGCACTATACAGTGATTGCTGCGTTTGTAAAAATAAGATAGGAGCTACTCTCTTCTTCGATATTGGAGGGAAAGAGAAAACATTTTTTGCCAGTGGAGTACTTTTTCTACTTATTGTCTAGTAGGCTTTTGTAACGTGTGAAGAGCATTCACATATTCATTCATGTCCAGGGGGAATACATGACAAACGAGTTTAACCTCTCAGAAGAGAACAAAGATCAGGAACCTACCAAAAGTACATCGCGCAGAACGCTTCTGCGTAATTCGTTGGTTGGCGCGACCTCAGTCATCTCCGCAAGCCTTTTGGTAACAAACACAGCGAACGCTGCCACAAAGACTGCATGGAACTTAAGTGCAGAGGACGCATTCCAGGAAATCAGGAAAGACGAAGACACGCATGTGTCTTTCTTAAAGGGAGCACTTGGCAAGCTAGCTCGCCCAAAACCAACCTTCAAGGGCCTGGAACAGTCTGACTGCTACAAGTTCATTCACCTTTCGCAGGTCTTCGAGAATGTTGGCGTTGGAGCGTATCTCCTGGCAGCTCCGGCTATCAGTAGCAAGGCTAACCTCGCTGCTGCTGGATCAATCCTCACGATTGAAGCGCGTCACGCGGGCTACCTCAACGCACTTGTTGGTCTGCCACTGAGCACCAATGGTGCTTTCGACAAGCCCATTCCACAGGCGCAGATCGTCAAGGACGTATTGCCATTCATCGCGAGCCTCAATGGTGGACCTGATCCATCGAAGCCATTGAAAAACGATGTTGATATCCTGAATTTTGCCCTCTTGCTGGAATACCTTGAGGCCACATTCTACGACATCAACGTACCGAAGTTCTACAGATAACAGGTTAAAGGTCTTCTTGCAGAACGCCCTTGTATACCATCAATGATGGTATACAAGGGCGTTCTGCTTCTATTTAACGCAATCATGTTGTAGGGACCGATTTATCACGTCCTCGTTGGCAATTGACAGCCAAGAGGACG
>CAXTWV010000499.1:0-2746 GCA_964248005.1 uncultured Ktedonobacteraceae bacterium
ACGTGAATGCGACCATCTGAACCGTTATTACCATTTGTACTCTGTTTATTGCTTCGCTCCATAGGTTAGTGTATATTCACATAAATTATATTTAATGAAGGGATTTCACATTGTATGCGTAAGTCTTTACACGGAATAAGTGCTATTTTTTTGACTCTTATGGCTCTTAGTGTCTTTCTCTTCGCTATCACTGCATCGTTCGCGCATGATACGAGTCTACCATCAGGTTTTCTGGATGATTCACATGGATTTGGTCTGCATGGAAGTGTACACGCGTTACCGCGTAGCTCTGGCGTGCTTCCTTCAAATGCACTGCCAAATACAAGTGTTGCCAGTTCTTCAAACTGGGCTGGCTTCTACGTGGGGACTGGTTCAGGAAGTGGCTTCAAGCAGGTTGCAGGGAACTGGAGCACACCTTGTACATCGGGACCTGTTGATAAAAATCATTTAGTAGCACAATGGGTTGGTATTGGTGGTGTCTATGGAAACCAGCACCTCCTGCAAGTGGGAACCGCACTGCTTACTGACGGGCGTTTCCATGTCTTCTATGAGCTATATCCAAATCCGCCCACAATCAGCAGTCAAAGCTTTAGTTGCGCAAATGCATTTACGGCTGAAGTAGATTATAACCTCAATAGTACAGGAACGAATAAAAATCACATCTCTATCAAAAATCTCACAACTGGCTTCACGCTGAATTATACTGTTCATGATAGTCAGTTCAAGCCTAATCTGCAAAGCGCGGAGTGGATTGACGAGCGTCCAAGTTGTAGCAGTAGCTTGACCGATCTCGCCGACTTTCACTATGTAAGTTGGACAAATCCGCAAGCGAGAAGCAACACGAATGGTGCTCGTCTCTCTGGTATCAGTTCCTTCGCCAATAGCGCAATCGTGATGCAAGATAACAAACAGCAACTGCTGGCAAAACCTGATGGCCTCAATACTAACAACACATTCAAAGATCGCTGGTACAATACTGGTAGAGATGGTCATTGTTAAGAAGACATACAAAAATGGATGTGGCAATTCTGCCACATCCATTTTTGTATGTCTTCTTATTTACTGGAAATAACGACGAAGGACGTTTGTGCGTTCAAGCGTTCTTGTTTACGTTTTTCCAATGCAAGCCGTACCTTCTCACCTAGACGAATGAAAGGTTTCTCGATCAGAATAAAGGAGAGGAACGAGACGGGAATGACAACGGCAATCACCCAGCCCCATAAAACACCATACTCGACACTCCGATGCCAACCATGCAAGCCCTTAAAGAAATCATTCGCAAAGAAAGCTATTAAGGGTACATGCCACATATAAAGACTATACGAAATGAGACCCATCCAGCGTAGCAGTGCCCACTCAAAGGGACGCTTCAAATTTTTATGTCCAAAGAGGATCGCGAGCACAAACAGACCAAAGCCGATAGCCAGAAATAGCTCATTGTACCAATCGTAGTAGTTGAGCAGTGGATCGAGGAAGTGTAGCGCATAGTGGTAGTACCAGATGTTGAAATGCCACAACGCCATCACAAATAGCTCAAGGAGCGCAACACCAAAGAGTGTTGGGCTAACATCACGCATAAAGCGATTCCATCGGTTATCCGCGGATGTATTTTTCGCATAGATATAGGCACAACTGATGAGCATACCAATAGCGAAATCTTCAAGATATTTGCCTTGATTGCCATAAACAAAGAGCAAAGCTGTATCAATAAATGAGCGTGGCAGCGATAAGAAGGTACGTGTCGGGTTCCACTGGTAGTAGTGTCCCCAATAACGCGAAAGAAGTCCCCATGCCACAAGAGCAAGCAGGCAAAGAGTAAGAGAAAGTGTGCGCCACATCATGTTGCCATGTCGCACGACTAAGCCGATAGCAAAGGCGAGTAGAGGTAGTACCATATAAAATTGGGCTTCAACCGCGAGTGTCCAGAAGGGACCATCAATCTGCTGAAATGTCGAGGGAGCATCCATAAAGAAGGTGAGGAACAGCCAGATGTCTTTCAAGTGTTGTGGCTTGAGGTATTCCTGGTGAAACAACACAATCATGAAGAACAACGCCACATAATACGCTGGAATGATGCGAAAGCCACGTCGTAAATAGAAGAGGCGTAGTGAGGGCCACGGTGTATGAAAGAGCAGTGACTTCGCGTAAGGCATAAAAAGCAAGAAGCCTGAAAGTACAAAAAAGAGTGTGACCCCCGATTGACCCGCTAGTGCCAACGCACCAATTACAGAGCCAAAATCATGAATCGGGTGCCAAATGTTTGACTCGCGTGCGAAAAAGTTAACGTGAAAGAACAGCACGGATAAACAAGCTACTGCACGCACACCATCAAGGGCGGCAATCGTATTTTTCTGCTTGCCATCTTCCAATAACATGCTTATGGCATGTTGTACACGCTGTATTCTGCTTTGAGGTCGCGTGGTAGATTCAGGTATAGATGGGGGTATAGCTGTTGTTGTAGTGCTCATTCTGCTCTCTTGCTTTTCATAGACACATCGACACATATGTATGAGGGACAGATAGAACAGTCCCATTGACTTTTAACGATGTATGCCTATAAAAGATACATGAAGAAGCACAAAATATATCAAAAGTACCATATCAATTGTAGGGGTCTAATTCATTACACCCTGTTGGCAACACACATCGCCAACAGGGTGTAATGAATTAGACCCCTACTTTTTGTCAGTTGCGTCTTCGTCGTTTTCCTCAACGATGTTATAGGGTGGAACCTCAACGGGGACGC
>CAXTWV010000500.1:0-2702 GCA_964248005.1 uncultured Ktedonobacteraceae bacterium
CGCAGACGCGATAGATGAGAAACTTGCATAAATTGGGAATGAAGCACACTTGCCGTCAGCATGTGCTGGCGGCAAGTGTGCTTCATTCCCAATTTATACTGTAATACCCTCGCGCTCACGGAGGGCGTCGGCCTGTTGCTTGGCTTCGTCAGCTTCGGCGGTGCGGCCTGTCTCGCGGTAGATTTGCTCTAACGTCTCATAGGCGAGCAGCATCGAAGGGTCCATTGAGATGGCCTGTTGTGCGGCGTCGAGTGCCTCACCATAGCGTTTGGCTTCGCGCAGCGTATCAGCAAGATCGTTGTAGTAATCGACATTCAATGGGTCGCTGTCGATAGCGTTCTGATAATTCTCGATGGCCTCGTCATAGCGTCCGAGCGCATCATATGCACTGGCAAGCTGATAGTAACCTTCTGGATCGTCTTCTGAACGTTCTAGCAACGCATTGGCGGTCTCAATAGCTTTATCGTGCTGACCGAGCGCGTTGTAGGTATCGGCAAGACCAGCATAGGCGGCGGCAATATCATCGGATTGTAGTTCGTCGCTACGATCAATCAGGCTCTGATACGCGGTCAAAGCTTCGTCGTATCGCTCCGCCTCAAGATAGGCTTCCGCAAGGCTAAAGCGTGCGGTTATGCGCTGTGGGTCGATTTGAATAGCACGCACATATGCTTCAATGGATTCGCTTGTGTTTTCTTGTACAGACAGCCATGTGCCTAGATGCTCCCATGCCTCGGCGTCGTCCGGGTCAATCGTGACAATACGTCTGTAGACCTCTACAGCCTGATCACGTTCGCCCATCTGCTCATAGACTGCTGCTAGCATATCGTAGCCAGTACGTCCCTCTGGATCGAGTGAGAGCATTTGATTGGCGATAGAGAGGGCATCATCGTACCTGCGCATATCAAGATAGATGCTGGCAAGTTCAGCGTAACGCGTTGGATCGGCAGGGTCGGCATCTACACGTTTTTCTTGATCCATCAAACGACGTTGCTGATCGTTGACACGCTCACGCACATCCCGCAAGCTATCGGAAGCAACGTTATTCTCTGGATTGAGAATAAGTGTCTGGCGATAGGCTTGGATGGCATCCTGATACAGGTTTTGTGTACGGTAGGCATCACCAATGCTCATATACAATTCATCGTTTTCCGGGTCAATCTCCTGTGCCAACTGGAACGTTTCCAATGAATCTTCGTGTAAGCCCAGTTCGCCATACAAGTTGCCGAGATTGATGTAGGCATCGAGCAACTGTGGGTCAAGATCAATCGCGCGACGATAGCCCGCAACCGCGAATTCTGTTTCGCCAAGATATTGCTGGGCGAGGGCAAGGTTGTAACGTGCGCGTGCGTTTTCAGGGTCAAGGGCCACAGCTTGCTCGAATGCCTCGGCAGCCGTTTCGTAGTCTCCCTGTTCAGCAGCAACATTGCCACGATCTGTCAATGCCTGCTCGGTTGGCTCCTGAGTCGCCTCTTGCATTTCCTGGCGGCTCACAAAGTGTACAGGTGCGCTGTTCGTTTGCGCTGGTGTAACGGGAGTATCTTCCGTATTTTCTGTATTTTCTGTATTTTCCATAAAATTTTCACTCCTAAATAGGTATCGTGTGTCAGAATAGAGGTAGTCCTTGCGTAGTATAGCACAGTTGGTTTAGACGTAACAGAATCAATCTTTTTGTGTCACGTGTCGTCGCAGACAGCACGTGACACAAAAAGATTGATTTTTTATTTTACACGTAGGGTCAGTTGTACATCATAGTGTGCGCTAGGATAGAATGCTTCGGTATACTCGATGGGTGCTCCTGTTTCGTCGAATGTGGTACAGACAAGCCGCAAACCTGAATCATGAACTGCCATATGCAGCAATTCGGCCTCGCGTTTTGACGGACTATCACCTTTGAAGGTCTGCTCAGTAATGTAGGGATGCATCCCTTCTGAAGCCATCAGGCTATAGAGTGAGCCTTCCGCCGTCTCTTTGGCACGTTGATAGATGTTCGCGGCCCGTGGATGAGGCAGATGGTCAATTTCTAGCGCGACGGGGATATCGTTGGCAAGGCGCAAGCGTTCCAGACGGACAACCTGGTCCTCGTCACTTAAACGTAATCGTTCGCGCACGGTATGTGAGCCACGTACCAGTTCACTGACGAGTAATACTCCACCTGGACGTTTGCCACGACGTTTTAGCTCATCAGTGAAGCTCGTGAGTTCGCTAATGTTTTGTTGGATGCGTGGTTCGCAGACAAATGTACCACGCCCATGTTGACGATATAAAAGCCCTTCATGCACCAGTTCAGTGAGGGCCTGGCGCACGGTGGCGCGACTCACTTGATACTGTGCAACCAATTCTGGTTCCGAAGGTATAGCGGTATGAGGTGCGAGATGACCAGCACGAATCTGCTGTTTCAACACCTCTTTTAATTGATAATACAATGGAAGGGGGTTTGAGCGCTCTAGTGTAGGCATATACGGTTTCCCTTATGTCCTGACAACATTTATATTGTGCAAATTATAGATTTTGGGTAGCACATCAGGATATGGGAAGAATATATCACAAAAGGGCGCAGGCGTCGAGAGGGGAAAAAAATCTCATCATCTCTCGGCTGTATCAGCCGAGAGATGATGAGATTTGTGTCTAATAACGGTATTACTTAACAGCGGTGTTCTGAGCCAGTACGCGGTCGATTTCGCTCTTGAGGCGTGTTGGATGAG
>CAXTWV010000501.1:0-2675 GCA_964248005.1 uncultured Ktedonobacteraceae bacterium
GAGGCCGATAATGCCGTCAAGAACTACGGCTACAATTTAGAGGGTATTGCTTGCTACGTCTATGCTCCAAATAGTAAGCCGTATCGTGTAGGGAAAGCGAAATTCTATCGCTTGTATAGGCCGAGCACTCAGCACCACTTTTACACTACTAGCAAGTCCGAAGCGGACAATGCCATCAAGAACTATGGCTACAAATATGAAGGCATAGCCGGTTATGTATATCCCAGTGATGAAGGCAACATTAATGATACTGTCCCCTTCTACCGTCTGTACAAGCCGGGCAACGACGATCACTTCTATACAGTGAACAAGGCTGAGGCGGACTACGCTGTGAAGAACTACGGCTACAATTCAGAGGGTATTGCCTGCTACGTCTATCGTACAGATGACCACCCTTATGATACTGTCCCCTTCTATCGTCTCTACAAACCTGGTACAGGCGATCACTTCTACACGACGAACAAGGCTGAGGCGGACTACGCCATCAAGAATTATGGCTACAATTCAGAGGGTGTGGCCTGTTACATATATTCTGCGTAGGAGCGATCAACTACCATAAAACCCTCTAGTTGTTTCCAGGAGATGGTTAAGGTACACACGAATTGCCTGTAGGGACCGATTTATAACGTCCTTGTTTGAAAGTCGAAAGGCCAAAAGGACGTGATAAATCGGTCCCTACAGGCGTTTCTTCTCATGAAATCTTCTCTTTTGCAGAAACCTTCCCCCTTAGGAGTGCCCTTGTCCTCTTCATTAATTACGCCCCACAGAATCTGTGATATTATGACATCATGAAACGAATAGTCTTACACACAACGCGATGGAGTGTGTCCACATGACAACACACGAGCAAGGCATTCTTAAGCTAAAACGCACACCACTTTATGAGCAGCATCGTGAACTAGGGGCGCGACTGGTTGAGTTTGGTGGCTGGGAGATGCCAGTACAGTATAGTAGTATTCTGGCAGAACATGAGGCGGTACGTACACATGCGGGTCTTTTTGATGTGAGTCACATGGGCGAGTTTAAAGTAGAGGGAGCGGGCGCACTGGCGTTTCTGCAATCGCTTGTCCCAAACGATGTCGCACGACTCGCTGTTCAGCAAGCTCTCTATACGCAATTTTGTAAGGATGATGGCAATGTGATTGATGATTTGCTGATCTATCGCTTAGCGGAAGAACAGTATATGCTGGTCGTCAATGCAGGGAATATTGAGAAAGACCTTGCATGGGTCAAAGAGCATGGCAAGCATCTACAGGGTGTGACTATTACCGATCAATCAGATTTCACCGCGCTCCTGGCGTTGCAAGGACCAGAGGCACAAGCCATTTTGCAGTCGTTGACAGAGGTTGATCTTGCCAGTATTCGCTATTATCATTGCGAGGCGGGTTTGGTAGATGGTGTTCATTGCCTTATTTCGCGGACCGGCTATACGGGTGAGGATGGCTTTGAACTCTATTGTGCTCCCGTTGATGTCGCGGAACTCTGGCAAAAACTGCTTACAACGGGCAAGTCGTATGGTTTGCTACCAGCAGGCTTGGGCGCACGCGATACACTGCGTTTAGAAGCTGCTCTGTGTCTCTATGGACATGAACTCGATGAGCAGACAAACCCATTGGAGGCAAGTCTGGGTTGGACGGTCAAACTCAAAAAGGCTGATGCATTCATCGGGCGGAGTGTGCTGCAACAGGTCAAGGAGCAGGGACCTCAAAAACGGCTCATCGGCATCGAGATGGTAGATCGTGGCATTGCACGCGGCGGCTACGCACTGTATGAAAATGAACAACAGATTGGTGTTGTCACCAGTGGTGCTCCTGGTCCAACTGTGGGCAAGAATATCGCGCTAGGCTATATTGATGCAGCACACGCTGTTGAGGGCACCATGCTCCAAGTTGATATTCGCGGTAAGCATCTCACGGCACGGATTGTACCATTACCATTTTACAAGCGTCAGAAGTAAGTAGAAACGAGCAAGGGAGTATGACACATGGCGAAGTTGAATCATCCAGAGGACTTGAAATATAGCAAAACCGACGAGTGGGTACGTATCGAAGGCAATCTGGCAACGATTGGCATCAGCGATTATGCACAGGACCAGCTTGGCGACATTGTGTATATCGAACTGCCATGGAATGCTGACGAGAGCGTGGCAGACGAGGCCAAGTTTGGTGATATCGAGTCAGTTAAGGCGACATCAGAACTTATTTCACCGTTAAGCGGAAAAGTCGTCAAGGTCAACACAAATCTCAAAGATACGCCCGAACTGATCAACGATCATCCCTATGAAGCTGGTTGGATGCTTGTCGTCGAGATGAGCAATCCCGCCGAACTCAGTAACCTCATGGGTGTCGAAGAATACCTGCAATACATCCAGGGACGCTAATACCCTTAACTGTAGGGGTCTAATTCATTACATCCTCGTTCGGCTTGTACAAGCCGAACGAGGGTGTAATGAATTAGACCCTTACATGTCGTTTCTTCCGTCATTACGTGTGCGTTCTCCCCTATGTTCGCTCTTCTTTTGCGTCCTTTGGTCCTGTAGATTGAGAAGCATCTGATTTGTTGCCCGCCGTAGTCTGCTATTTGCCTCTTCCACCTCAAGAGCCGACTGGATAAAGTAGTTGTATTCTCGTTGAAATAGCAAAAACATAATTACAAGAGTAAGAACACTCTTCTAT
>CAXTWV010000502.1:0-2660 GCA_964248005.1 uncultured Ktedonobacteraceae bacterium
GTAGGGTAGCCCCTTGTGGGCGTCCGTAGGTCCCCGCTCCGACACAATTGCGCTTATTTGAACAGTATTGCCCACAAGGGGCTACCCTGGGTTGAAAGCCGTTCGCAGGGCAGCAGCAGCCTCATCCAGGACCGGCTCAAGCTGACTGGGAACGACGAAACCGTGAATGGCTCCCGGCCTTCGAGAGATCGTCACCAGCACTCCTGCCTGCTTCAACAGATTCCCGTACTGTTCGCCTTGATCCCGTATCGGGTCACACTCGGCAGTAATAATGAGAGCGGGCGGCAAGCCTGTCAGCGTAGCAGCGAGTACAGGTGAGGCCAACGGGTTGTTGACATCTTCTTTGTTGCTCAGATACCGATCCATGAACCAGGTGATATCCTCTTGAGTGAGCCAGTATCCTTCGCCATATGCTTGCAGGGAAGGGGTATTTGGCATCCGCAGATCGGTCGATGGAACTATGAGCACTTGAAAGCAGATGTGGGGACCCCCGCGCTCTTGTGCCATTTGAGCAACCACTGCAGCAAGGTTGCCTCCAGAACTCGTTCCACTCACCGCAAGCCGTGTAGCATCGCCATTGAAACTGGCTGCATGGGCCGCGACCCATTGGACCACGACGTAGCTAGCTTC
Organism: uncultured Ktedonobacteraceae bacterium; assembly: GCA_964248005.1. Taxonomy (GTDB): domain Bacteria; phylum Chloroflexota; class Ktedonobacteria; order Ktedonobacterales; family Ktedonobacteraceae; genus JBBQVS01. The sequence continues at coordinate 631 of CAXTWV010000502.1, forward strand.
TGGCGCAGACGGGAAGGGATGTTCTGGTGCAAGGGGATAGTCCACCGAGACGACCAAGCACTGCACTCGATTGGTCAGCCTGTGGCAGAGGGCATCTTCTCTGTCGAGATCTCCCAGGACGAAGCCGCCGCCGTGAAAATTAACCAGGACCGGGAACGGGCCACTTCCCAGTGGCGTGTAGATTCTGATTGGAATATCACCTTCTGGACTAGGAATGAGACGGTTTTCCACGTTTGCAACCGGTTCAAGTTCTGGTCTGCTCGCCTGAGCAGCGAGGGCATTGAGAGAGTCGCGGGCTTGTTCTACCGTCAATCCGCGTGTCGCAGAATAGTTGATGGATTGCAGGTAATCGAGAAACGCTTGGCTTTGAGAGTCAACTGGCATAAACGGTACTCCTTTTTCTTGTCAAGAGAGAACATTTTCTAGACAATATATACGAAACCTAACCTATGCTACCATGATGCTGAGCTTGAGTTCCACCAACTGAACGTGGAGTATGACAACGTAGATACATCAGTGTCATACCTCTAGTTGATCTGACGCGAGTGCCCTTGCCAGTATTTTTCTCGCAGGGAGCGCTTGAGAATTTTTCCCGCTCCGCTTTTGGGAAGGGCATCCACCAGTTCGATAGAACGAGGCACTTTATAGCCTGCAATGCATTCTCGGCAGGTTCCGATCAGTTCCTCCGTCGTAACCTGATGACCGGGTTTCAACGCTACAACTGCGTGGACTCGTTCGCCCCATTTCGGATCGGGCACTCCGATGACTGCCGCTTCCAGGACGGCTGGATGTGTGTAGAGAGCATTCTCTACTTCCGCAGAATAGATATTTTCGGCTCCTGAGATGATCATATCCTTCTTGCGATCCACAATGTAGAAAAAGGCGTGATCATCGCGCAATGCCAGGTCTCCTGTATGGAACCAACCATCGCGCATACCAACGACCGTCTCTTCTGCCTGATTCCAGTAGCCTTTCGTTACATTGGGGCCGCGTGCCACGACTTCTCCGATCTCTCCTACCGCGACTTCCTGGTCCCGTTCATCGACGATCCGCACATCGACCCCGACAATCGGCTGACCTGCACTCAACAAGCGGCGTGCTTCTGGTGAGCCTGGCGCGGCACTCACTGCCTTACGATGGTTCTCCCCCAGAAGAAGCGTCAAAATAGGACTCACCTCAGTCATGCCATATGCTTGGACAAACTGGCAGGAAAAAACGCTCATCGCTTTCTTGAGGACTTCTAGCGGAATGGAAGAAGCACCATAGATGATCCGTTGAAGGCTGCTCAGATCATAGTCCTGGATCGTCGGGACCTGAACCATCATTGTAATCATCGTCGGGACCAACATGATGTGCGTGATACGTTCGCGTTGGATCGTTTCTAAGACGGTAATAGGATCAAATGACGGCACGATGGTATGACAGCCGCCGAGCAACGTGACCATGAAGACGAAGACGCCATCGGCGAGATGAAACATTGGAGCCACATGGAGATGATTCAGCGGAGTCGGAAACGGGCTGGTGGCGAGGATTTGCAGGTGATTGGTCATCAGATTTTTGTGTGTCAGCATCACCCCTTTGGGATGTCCAGTGGTGCCTCCGGTGTAGAATAATCCGATGACATCATCCTCGGCGGGCTGGATATCGTTGTATGTCGTCTGGTTCCTTCCGGCAGCAAGAACTTCTTGATATGCCTGCATCTCTCGTGGAGTAGAGCCATTTCCCATATGCATGTATTGACGCACCGTTTGCAACTGAGGGGCAAGCGTTTCGACCATAGGAAGAAAGGTGTCATCAACGATGAGGATGAGAGCACCGCTGTCGTTGAGTGTATACACATGTTCAGCAGGGGAAAAACGCGTATTCTGCGGGACCAAAATTCCACCCATGCGGATCACGGCATAATACAGCACCGCATAGCGATAGCTGTTGAGTGCCAGGATAGCGATGCGGTCGCCTGCGTGCGCACCAAGTGCCACGAGTCCAGCAGCCACGTTGCGTGTTTCCTCGTCATATTCGCGCCAATTCAT
>CAXTWV010000503.1:0-1107 GCA_964248005.1 uncultured Ktedonobacteraceae bacterium
TCACGCTTACGTAATTCGCGCACAAGACGTGTCACAAGCGTACTTTTGCCAGCACCAGGAGAACCTGTCACACCAACGATGTGCGCATGGCCCGCGACTTTATGCAATTCAGCGAGATAGCGATGCGCGACGGGCGACTCGCTTTCGATCAGTGTTACCATACGAGCAAGGGCACGACGGTCCCCCTTGAGAAGACGTTCCACAATATTTTGCACGCTACACCTATACCTCGACGGTCAGGCGGTCGGCCTGCACGTTCTCGCGCACAAATTTGATAATCTCTTCCGTAGAAGTGCCTGGGCCAAAGCAACCCTTGATACCCATGGCCTTGATTGCCGGAATGTCCTCGTCGGGTAGGATACCACCAGCCGCGACTAACACATCGTCAACCTCGTTTTGCTTCAGCAGTTCCATCACTTTAGGAAAGATCGCCATATGCGCACCGGAAAGAATGCTCATTAGAATTGCATCCACGTCCTCCTGGATAGCTGCCTCAACAATCATTTCGGGTGTTTGGCGAATCCCTGTATAGATCACCTCCATACCCGCATCGCGTAACGCACGCGCAATCACCTTCGCCCCGCGATCATGTCCATCTAAACCTGGCTTGGCAACCAGGACGCGTATAGGTCGTGCATCAGTAGACATAGTGTAGTAGACTCCTTTGTCGGATTCTTACAGGCTTAATGCGTATTCATAAAGCGCACAGATCGCACGCTCCTGTTCTTCTTGTAATTGTTGCTTCAATTCTACAACGGACGTTACATCACTGCAAGCAAGCATAATCTGCTCCGCTCTCATGGCAATATCGTGTTGTCTCTCTAGCGCAACTGTGGGGATGGGCAAACGGGCCAATACATGTTGTTCTATCTGCGGTTGCACCAGTTTATAGGCGGTATGTAGAACATACACGTATCGTTGTAGGAGACGAGAGTTAAGCAGAGCAAGCAGAAAATATAACATGTCGGAAGATGAAAGAGCATGTGAAACAGGTTCAAGTAAATTGGGCGCGTGTGAAGCAGATTCAAGTAAATTGGACACGTGCGAAGCGGAAGCATGTCAGGGGGCCGCCCCGTGACAAACCATAACCGGTTAGGGGGGTTTAGG
>CAXTWV010000503.1:1117-2631 GCA_964248005.1 uncultured Ktedonobacteraceae bacterium
TGCCCCTGTCATGCTCCCACTATGCCCTTTCGTGCCTGCTGTTCCTGCATCGGCACCACTATGCCCTTTCGTGCCTGCTGTTCCTGCATCGGCACCACTATGCCCCTTCATACCTGCTGTTCCTGCATCGGCACCGCCTTTCAGGGTCAGCAAGTACAATGTTTGCAACGCTACATGCCCCCGTACATCAAGCGCGGCTTGCAACATGTTTGTACTCTTGACCACTAGCAGTTTGGGCGTGGAATACCTCACAAGTGGTTTCCCAAGAGCCTTCTCTGCTATCCAATACTGTCCTTGTGGCGTTGCGTAGGGGCGTACATCGACACCTCCGCGAAGCAATGGGTGCCATCCTTCCTCTTTGGGAGGACTGTTTTCGAGGAGTTTGCTCTTTTTGCCAAGCTCTTCGCCACGTCGAATGGAGACAATACGGTTTAGAGGTGTGAGTACGTTGTAATCATCACCTTTCGTCATGCGCATATGCAGACGTTCTAGCAGCGTCTCGTGTTCACTACCAAGCAGATAGCGTAGTTCTGCCCCTGCTTGAGCGCGTAAAAGTTGTTGTGGAATGCATGATGTTGAGAGTGCATAACTGATATGCAAATTTTTCTCTTCGCGCCTACTCCACTTTTCGCGTGTCCATGCAATTTGATGTATACGCGTTGGTGGACGTTTTTGTGCAATGAGAATGACCGCACCAACATAAGCTGGAAAGACATTTGAGAGATGCCAGAGAGAATGTACCGTCGTCTCTTGCAGCAAGTGCTGCCTCTCACGCGCCGCATTCGTGCGGGCTAATACAGAATCGGGTAATACCAATCCTATCCAACCATCGGGTCGCACAACCTGCAATGCTAGTCGAAGAAAGAAAAGATAGCTGTCGGCTTGCCCAAATTCTTGCATTGCGCCGTAACTGCTTAAATCCGTGTTTTTCGCGGCAAGATACGGTGGATTTGCGAGAAAAAGATCAACAGATTCATGCTGTGCTTGTTCCCATGGGAAGGCTAAGCCGTCCGCTTGATGAATATGAAGTCGTTGTTTGCCTTGCATGTTTGGTAACATATCTTGCTCTGCAAGCAGGGTACGTAACTGCATCTCTGCCAAAAAACAGGCAATAGGATCAGGATCAAAGCCCCAGATATTACGCTTAATTGAGGTAAAAATTTGATGAGGCTGTAGTTCCCTTTGTTTCCCAGAGGCAAGCAGCCTTTGCGCAGCTCCAGCAAGAAAATTGCCACTACCACAGGCTGGATCGAGCACGCGCAGAGAGGCAAGATTGGCTTCGGCTGTATAACCACAAGCGTCGAGGATAGCGTTGACGAGGGTAGGAGGCGTAGAAAAGTGACCGCGTACCTTGCGTTCGTGTGCTGATAGGCTGGTTTCATACCAGTTCAACGTCTTGTTGCGGAGCACGTTTTACACCATTTCCAGGGTATGATAATCACACTAAATGATTGTCGGTTGTAGGGACCGATTTATCACGTCCTTGTCGGCAATCGAAACGCCAAGAGGACGTG
>CAXTWV010000504.1:0-2588 GCA_964248005.1 uncultured Ktedonobacteraceae bacterium
ATATGATCCATGATCTCTTTACGTCCACCAAAGGCTCCGATTGGCATACCACCACCAATGGATTTGGCAAGACAGATCAGGTCAGGCTCAACTGGGTAAAGCTCTGTGATACCACCCGGAGCAACGGTGACACCTGTCTTCACTTCGTCAAAAATGAGCAACACATCATGGCGACGTGTTATATCGCGCACACTTTGTAGATAGCCTTCATCCGGTAGCATGATACCAACGTTCATCAACACGGCTTCGGTAATGACAGCCGCGACTTCGCCTTCATGCTCTGTTAGAATGCGATCCAGTGCCTCAGCATCGTTGTATGGTGCGATGACGACGTTCGTTTTCACGTCAGCAGGAATGCCTTGTGACGCTGGAACTGTATTGGGATGTTCAGCAGGACCAGCCGCTTCCCTCGATGGTTTGGTACTCATCATAACAGAATCGTGGTGTCCATGATACGCCCCTTCGATCTTGACGATTTTGTCGCGCTTCTTATGAGCACGGGCAAGACGGAGCGCATCCATCGTGGCCTCTGTACCAGAGTTTGAGAAACGTACCTGCTCAAGGGGCGCAAACCGCCGAACTAGTTCTTCGGCAAGAAAAACGACTTCCGCACTGGGCAACGAATAGAGGCTCCCATTGCCGAGTTGTTCGCGCAAAGCTTTCACCAGTACAGGGTGTGAGTGACCAACAAGCAAACTACCGAAGGCAAGATGGAAATCCGCATACTCGTTACCATCATAATCCCAGATGTGACTTCCCTCAGAGCGGCTGATAAACAAGGGGTATGGAGGAACCGCTTGGAACGAACTCGCGACACCAAGTGGAAGTGATGCCATACCACGTTGATGAATTTCGTGCGAACGTGGTGTACGCTTCCTAAATTCAGCGTCTTCGCGAGTAGTGATTTCCTGTATAAGTTTTGGACTTACTGTAATGGGGTCTCGAAGCATAAAAGCTGCCTTTCCGCGAGAGAGAAAACACGTACAAATAGAGAGTAGCCATTGATACCTTACTGCTTCCTTTATTGTACTCAAGAAAAATGAAAATAGCAAGCTTCACGCAAAAATGTTACGTATTTTTATCCTATTTATTGTAATTTATACGAATATCGTAAAAAATAGAGGGTTTCAATGGAAGGATTTCTGAGAAAAGAACAGATGTAGGGGTCTAATTCATTACATCCTATTGGCGACGCACACTGTTGGAAGGATTGATGAGGCGTTTCATAGGTTCTCCAACGTGGTCAATCGCCAAGAGGGTGTAATGAATTAGACCCCTACAAACATTCGTTATGCTCTACTTGCAACAGCTTCTGGTGCTTTGGCTATTTTATTTCCAGGTTGATTGTTTTTGGGTGATAGAGGTTTACGGGTGAGCCGGAAGAAGATACCACCCGCAACCACTAAGTAGGTAGTATAAACAATCCCTTGCAAAACTGTAGGAGACTCTGCGTAGCCCAGGAATGTATGGAGTATATCGCCAAACGTACTATCTTCGCTAAGAATGTGCGCTGTATTCCAAAGTGGGGTTGTACCAAGTACAATCCAGTTCAGTTGTTGCATGTTTTGAATGGCGTCGCCAAGCAAACCAGCGGCGAAGAACAGGAGGACGATGCCCATGACACGGAAAAACAGACGATAATCCAAACGGTAGCCGAGGCGATAAATCATGACACACAACCCTATGGCAACGAGAAGTCCAAGAGCAGCACCGAGAAGGAGCAAAAGACCACTTGTCTGAAACGCAAAAGCTAGCATGAACACCGCAGTCTCTAATCCCTCACGACCAACCGTTGAGAATGCGAGCAAGCCCAACGCAAGTCCAGAGCTAGCGGCACTCGCTTTTGCCATGAACTCTTTTTTCATCGAGCGGCTATGGCTCTGCATCCAGAAGGTCATGGTAGTGAGTAACACGACGGCGACAAGATAGGTTATCGTCTCAAAAATGCTTTGAAATGTTGAGCCTGCGTAATTGTGTATAGTGACATAGAGTGCAACACCTCCGAGCAATGAGGCAAGTACAGCCAGCCCTACGCCAATCCACACGGCACGCATTTGGTGGGTCATTCCCAATTGACGGAGTGCCGCGAAGAGCAGACTAACAATAAGACTCGCCTCTAATCCTTCTCGTAAGAAAAGAACAAATGCTGCAATCATCCAAGTACACACTTTCTCATGACATATAGTATGGCAAGTGCCACACCTTCTTAATTCCTACCTATATACTAAGATATTAGCACAGGCTAACGAGAGCGTCAAGAGCAGAAGGACTCTTTAGCGTGTCACCCAGAGTTTCGCGGCTGATGCTGGACTGATTGATACTTCACGTTCTCCAACGCGTAATAGGACGTTCTCAGAATGCTCTTCGACGCTATTCTCACTTTTCACAAGTACAGTGAGTTGCATTCCTGGCATTAACCCTTTTTCTTCAAAGTAGCGAATCAGTGCTTCCTCGTCTTCAACCACCTCCGAGATACATAAGAGCGTGACAGTTTCACTCGGCGCAATCGTGGAAAGACGAAGCGCGTTGTGATTTTTGAGATAGTTTCGTGCATCGACGGAGCCGGGGATAGGATTGCCGTGAGGACA
>CAXTWV010000505.1:0-2542 GCA_964248005.1 uncultured Ktedonobacteraceae bacterium
GTTAAGAGGAAAAACATTCCACAAGAAACAAAAAGACTAATGGTTCGCACGCTGTTTTTGACAGCGTGCGAACCATTAGTCTTTTTAGATCAACTGCACATCTGGCTGTTACTCACCAGCACCGCCACTGGCTTCCCTTATCCCTTTTTCATGGGCATTCAGGTCAACAAGCACGTCCTGATTACTTGTCTCTCTATGCCCTATGATGTAGAAGACGGTGGTGAGTAAGACGATGATAATGAGAGGAATAAACTGAGTCAGTTCATACGTGAGCCGACTCACTGTACCGGGGACCGTGCCCGGAACGAGAATGAAGACAACAGCGATAAGCGCGTATACGAAGGGAAGGATTGTTACAATCCATGCACCAATCATTCCTCCTGGCACTCTATAGACGCGGTGTACGTTAGGATACTTGTAGCGCAGAATCAGGAATGCTGGGAACATGAACAGGTATGCGAGGGTTGCTGTGGAGATAACAAAGCCAAGTACCAGACTGAAAAGTGTGGTGATATTCCCAGAGCCAAAAGCGTTGACTAAAACTGCTGCTACCATCGCGATTGTTGCCATGATGCCAGACATAAGGTTGACGGCGATAGGCGTGCCATACCTTGCACTGAAGCGACCGAAAATGAGGGGAGCTGTGCGGTCAAGTGCTGAAACAGCGTAGGTGCGGTCCGCACCCATAATCCACGTTCCACCACTGGAGGCCAATGCGATGGCAAAAGCTAGCGCAACAAGCCAGCCCATAGGTGTGGCAAGCGGTCCGAGCACCGTGTTCACTGATTTGAATGCAGCTAAAAACCCTCCCACATTCGTAAGCTGGTTCTTAGGCAGCACAAGGAGGATCGTGATGAGGAACGCAGCATAGGCAATGACAGCCACAAGTCCTGCGCGAATAATTGAACGTGGTACATCGCGCTGCGGGTTTTCCATCTCTTCACCCGCGCCATTCTGCACTTCAAACCCCTGCCATTGGAAAATCAGCACCGGGATAATGGCACTTACAATCAGGGAGAAGTTGGTAGGAACCAAATCGGCAAAGTTGAGACTTCCTCCTTTGGAGTGTCCACTTACGAGGAAGACTATTGCCAGGATGATGAAGATGCCCAACAGTCCAAGTTTGAGGTATGAGCCAAAGACGGAGATATATTTTCCTACGCGCAGGGACAGGATAGCACACCAGATAGTTCCCCACACGAAGATGAGCGCAATGAGTATTTCGACAGCAGCATCAGTTCCAGCATTTCCGCCGAATTGATAACTGAGACTTCCGAACCAGAAGGATTTGATGGCAGCGATGGCACCAACCGACAGAGTTCCACCGAGCCACAGGGGATTAGAAACCCAGTACATCATCGCACCGAGAGCTGCATAGAAGCGTCCGCCCGCCATTTTGCACCACACGTACATGCCGCCTTCTTGCGTAAACGTGCTACCCAATTCTGCTGTGAGCAAGGCATAAGGGACGAGAAAGGTTATCGCGGATATAACTAGCCATGTGAGGGATTGCGCTCCGTTAGCAGCAAAGGCACCAATGGTATCTAGCCCGATGAGTGCAGCGAGGGTATAGAAGATCATATCAAGGTAGTTGAACTCTTTACGAAGCTTCTTTTTTTCCTCAAGAGCTGCTGAGCTTGTGACTTCGCGCAGGTTGATGTCCATAATAATCTCCTCCTTGTGTCACAGGAATGTGACAGATATCCAAGGCACCATGCGGCGAAAACGGCTTGATGCATTGGAAAGATACATAGGTTCTAGCCGCTTGCTCTACTGTCGGTTGCACCTCCTTGCACTCAAGGTAGCTGGTGACGTATAGGAGAGAAAATAGTTGAGATTTTATTTTACGGTATGATTTAACAAACTGTCAATATAAATGTTGTATACTTGAGCATATACGACTTGCGTGAGCAATGAATGGCAAGCATGGCGAAAGGAGCAAAAGCGTGTTTCAACGAATCTTGGTGCCTCTTGATGGTACCACACTGTCAGAGAAGGCTATTCCAGCAGCTGCGTGGATTGCGCACGCGAGCGGTGGCACCATCGTTTTTGTCAACGTAGTTCTTCCACCAGTTGAGTTCGGAACATACTCTGTGGACCGGACATTCGCGTTAAAGCCGAGTGCTTTCGAGAAACGCGAGGAAGAAGCCACCAGTTATTTGTCAGGCATTCTCACCACCTACGCGAACGAGCTAGCAGGCATTCCTACGGAGATAGAGATAACTGCTGGCGCGGCGGCGTCAGAGGTGTACACGGAAGCACGCTTAGAGCATGTTGATCTTATCGTCTTGTCCAGTAAAGGTGAGATGGGTCTCAAACGCTGGGTCTTCGGGAGCCTTGCTCAGGAGGTGGTACGCCGTAGCCATGTGCCCGTGCTGGTACTACAAGAACAGGAGTAATTCTCCTTTTTAGAAAATGTTATTCATTACCCGTAGGGACCGATTATGCTGTTTAACAAAATAGTACGGATACCTGTAGGGACCAATGTATCACGTCCTCGTTCGGGTGTTGAAATGCCAAAAGGACGTGATACATCGGTCCC
>CAXTWV010000506.1:0-2539 GCA_964248005.1 uncultured Ktedonobacteraceae bacterium
TACTTTGATTCTTCTTTGAAATTATAAAGTTTGGGGTAAAAGAAACTTTAAAGATATTTCACACTATTTTCATAACATTCCTATATACTTGTAGGAGTTACGAGTAGCAAAGAAGTTCGACTTCACGACACTTGTAGGTTTGGCATAGTAAGGAGAGTCAACGTATGACAACCAGCGGAACAACTGCACCAACGCAGAAAAAGCCCATTAATATCGTCCCACTCTATAGTCCTGATGCTGGAAAGGCACCAACTACACCCGCACAGCTTGTGTATGGTAATGGACCTTTGCTCACTTCTGTACAAGTCTTTACAATCTTCTGGGGAACAGCGTGGCAACAGGCCCCGAACAGCAGCACGCTCCCAAGCATTAATAGTTTCTTCGATGCCATCTTGACCAGTTCGCTGATTGATCAGTTGGCTGAGTATAGTACGCCAACACTGCAAATCGGACATGGCACTCACATCGGCACGATTACGCTTACCACGTCAGACCCAGGTACTTCGGTAGACGATAGTGCTATTCAGCAGATGTTGAATGATAATATCGCGAACAATAGCGCATTTCCAAAGCCTACCGCGAATACCCTCTACTTTGTGTATCTGCCGAGCGGAGTCACGGTAACACAGGGTGGGTCAAGCTCCTGTACGTCGTTTTGTGGCTATCATGACGCCATCAACAGTCAAATTTTCTATGCCGTCATGCCCTACCCTGACTGTTCCGGTTGTGTAAGTAGTCTTGCACCCCTCGATGCACTCACGCAAACGAGTTCGCACGAACTCTGTGAAGCTATCACTGATCCAGTCCCTGGTCAAGGATGGTACGATCAGGCCAACGGCGAAATTGGCGATATCTGTGCGTGGAAATCAAAGCAAGTTGCAGGTTACACTGTGCAGCAAGAATGGTCAAACAGCGCGACTAGCTGTGTTTAGTAAATGATGAGTAATTCTGTAGGGGTCTAATTCATTACACCCTGTTGGCGTATACGAATGTTAGAGGACATGATGCACGTTTCACATACACTCGTCATGATCCATCGCCAGCAGGGTGTAATGAATTAGACCCCTACAGATATCTCTTTTATCTTTTTCTTACACCTAAGCCTGCTTCGTCTGGTAGTACTAACTTCCCTTGCTCCACTCTTACGCCCTCGTAGGGGTCGTTTTCGATGAGCAGATTGCCGTCGAGGTCGGCATAGTCCACGAGTGGTGTGAGGTGAGCGGCAGCGGTGATGGCAAGCGAACTTTCGATCATACAGCCGAGCATGATACTGAGATTGTGTACTCTGGCAACATGTATCATTTTCAATGCGTGTCTCAAACCACCGCATTTCATCAGTTTGATGTTAATGCCATCGACACAGCCTACAATCCTCGGAATATCGTCAACTGTGACGCTGCTTTCGTCGGCAAGAATGGGTACAGGTACGTTATCGCGTATCAGCTTCAAGCCTGCAAGATCGTGCGATGCTACAGGTTGTTCGATGAACTCGATGTTGTAGGGTGCAAGGGCGGAAATTGTCTTGATGGCCTCTTTCGGCGTCCATGCGGAATTGGCATCGACACGTATAGTTGCATTCGAGACCTCGCGAATGGCTTTGATAATCTCGATATCGTGCTTCGTGCCAAGCTTCACCTTAAGGATGGGATACTCTTTCGCCAACAGAGCCTTTTTCGCCATTTGCGCGGGACTATCAAGGCCGATGGTAAACGAGGTATACGGCGTCTTTGTGGCGTTCAAGCCTAAAAGTTTGTAGAGTGGCACGCCCAGCATTTTGCCCATGAGGTCGTGTAGTGCCATGTCTATAGCGGCTTTTGCGGCAGGGTTCAGACCAACGGTGTTGTCAAGCCTTAGCATGATATCTTCAAGCGCGAATGGGTCGTCCCCTATATCGTTTTTGAATAGTTCGATGCACGCGAGAACGGATGCTGGTGTCTCACCATAATATTCGGTGGGCGATGCCTCACCATAGCCTTTGTAGTCTGAATGCACAATTTCGACAATCACATTTGGCGATGTCTCCTGTACACCACGCGAAATACGAAACGGCGTGGTCAATTTGAGGTCAACTTGGTGTGCGTTGATGTACATGTTTCGACTCCTTAACAATTATTTTTCGTGCTTATGCTTCTTACGCGAAAATTTGCTGTAGCTCCCGATACCTAAAACCTTACCAGCACTGCCAATACTGAGAATGCTTCCGACACTGCCAATGCTCAGGATACTGCCTGTACTACCGATACTTAGAATACTGCCCGCGCTACCAATGCTTAACAGGCTACCAGCACTAAAGAGGCTCCACAGGCTCAGGAAACTCGCGAGACTTTGAGTGCTTGCGTAAGAAAGGGTAGAGCGTTGCCATAATGTTTGGTTTGTAGGTATTTCTTGTATGTCTGTTTTGCTCATAATAATGATATCCCTTTTTATCATCAGTATATCATGTCTCATCTTCAAAAAAATAGGAATGTTCTTGTGAAATGACGGTTGTAGTAGTCTGCCCAACTAGATTTGAACCCTTTGGAAAGCCTCGATGGGTTCC
>CAXTWV010000507.1:0-1241 GCA_964248005.1 uncultured Ktedonobacteraceae bacterium
TATGCCATACTCGTATGGGCAAGAAAATTTACGGCGACATACTCGCGTTTCGACTCAACGGCGAGAATCTGCATCGCCATTACCACATCGAGTAGAAGGGCGAGAACCAAGAGTACCACTACCACATCGAGCAGAAGGGCGAGAGCTAAGAGTACCACTACCAGCACCACATCGAGTAGTTCGGCGGCAGAAGAGCCGTTCGGGACGTATAAATTACCAGATGGTATTTGGAATATGCCTCATTGTATTTTCGCTGATTGTTTTTAACAGGATACTTGCCTTCAATCAGTCTTCGGTGCTACAATTCCTCCCATCTCCCCAGCTTAATCAAACAAACCAGAGTGTCTCAATACCGTTGAGTTTTCCGGTCCAGAAAATTAGTAGAAATGTGACAGCCTTCTTGCAGGCAGACAAAAAGCAGTACAATAATGAGAATCCTCAGTGGGCGCAGTGGAGCTACTCAGCATGTTCAGGATGTGCAATGGCGGCTCTCATGGATGCATATGGTGCGACCCTCAATGGAAGACCGCTCAATTGCGGAGATGTCTTAGAAGTCGAATATCGCCTCTCCGTGTATAGTCCAGTGAACGAATGGGGATTAATAACAGGACAACCGGATGAACTGGCTGAAACAGCAGCGCACTTTGGGTTTACAGGTTCTTATACGCAGAAGCTCTCGCTTGACGACTTAATAACCCTTGCGAATGCAGGCATTCCTTCCATTGTGAGAATTCCGACTCATATCATGATTTTAAAGGGAGGGGATAGCCAGAACGTATTCCTTGCTGACTCAGGCGGGTTACATCTGTCAAAAGTAACGCGTACTCAATTTCTTCATGGTCTTCCAGGGTCCAGACTCTATGCAGGACAATCCTGGATGACGGGCTGGTACATCATCCTGACACCACATAAAAAATAACCCCTGACCTTTGAAGGTTGGTAGCACTTGCTGAAACCTTCTATCGTCCATGCTTATGACGGGTATGAACGAAGTGTTGTCCCGTGGCGAGACTATGCAAGGACTCATTCATGCCAACACGTCCATTATGCGCTGGTCGAGCAAGGAAACTTGGACTTTATAGTCCATCTCATTGCTCCAATATAGCTACTTATTCTTCTGTTACTATGAAAAGTATTAGCTCTCTTGTGACATTATATTTTATATACCTTCTGATAAAAAGAAGTGGGTTGAATAAGAAATCTACTGTGACATTGAAACTACGAGAGGATCGAGATTATTA
>CAXTWV010000507.1:1341-2531 GCA_964248005.1 uncultured Ktedonobacteraceae bacterium
GGTGCTTTGCCTGAAATATCTCTTAATAAGTCACCGCGTATTGGTGCTCCTCGTGCTGCATGTCTTCCACCTCCCATAGGTAATATAGTAACGTTTCGCTCAGCAACGCTCATATTCATTTTCTCACCAAATATCGTAAGTACATCTCTATCACTTTGTCCTTCAACAAAGACAACAGCATCGCTTAACAGTACATCACTATTGCGAACACCGATATCTTCAAGCACTACGTCAAGAGATGCAGCATCACAATAGCGTATGGTTGTTCGACCATTTGCCTTAGTAACTTGATAGAGACTAAATGGTTCCGATTGGTTAATAAATGTGGGAGAATGTGTCGTGATAAATACTTGGCGTTCTCTACTACGTAATTGTTCCATAAGATATCGTTGAGCACCTGCATGAAGATGGTTTTCTGGTTCCTCTAAAAAAAGTGTATGATGTTGTGTTGTTGGCATGAATAGAACTGCTGCAACCATTAATAGTTGCTCTACTCCGCCACCCATAGCTGTAAGCGGAATAGGAGTTGTTTCCCTAGAGGCACGAAACTCGATGTATGTTTGAGTCGGTTGTGCGTTAGGTGATGAAGGTGTTCTCAATTTCCCACTATCAGGCAATACTCCATGTACAAAACGTTCAATATCTCCAAATGTTTCATCATCGTTAGTTCTAAGTGTATTTAAGACTTGTGTAAGATTTGAGCCATCTTGAGCAAGACTGGCAGTGTGAGTAATAACCATGAGTGCTTGGCTATGCCGAAACGGATTAAAGAAAAAGGTATTCTTGAGATAATTCCCGATTTGTGTATATATCCACCTCGTTGCATTATCTTGTGCCCATACTTGAGTAAAAAGTTGATTAAAGTCAACTTGTACTTGGCTTTGTTGAGAGGTTCTACCAAAATCAAACATAAAAGCATAGAGCTTACTATGCAAATTTTCAGTCGTATCTCTACTTATCGCACCAATATGAAGATGCTTGTGTTCAGAAGTACCTGAGTGCTCGTTTCCTACCATAAGCTGAATATCTGCCCATTTTCCATCTTCGGCTACAATTTTTGTTTTCTGCAAGTGCATCGTCCACGGATTACCGATGGGAGCTTTGAAGAATACCTGGACCTCTTTCAGGAGAGCTGTTTCTAGCACCTCTTTCCTTCGTTGTCGAGGAAAGCCAGCAGTAATTAATTGATC
>CAXTWV010000508.1:0-2524 GCA_964248005.1 uncultured Ktedonobacteraceae bacterium
GTCTTGCTCTTCAAAAACGGTGCGTGGGTCGAGCAGAAGAGCGTTCTTCGCGATACGCGCAATGATGGGAGTTGTGTGCATGCGCAGTTTTTTCGCGAGTTCCTCTAATGATATGTGTATTTTTGTAGCATCTAGTGCTATAAGTGTGGTGGGAAGCGTTTCGCCAGGGAGAGCACCGCCGCCAATGGTGGACTCGCTACGCTGAATGCGTGCGGCTATGCCAAGTTCTTGTAATTGTGTTGCCCAATGAGTGGCGCGTCTATGTATTTTTTCAGGATGCGCGGAGATCATACGCCATACAGGGATATGCGTTTCAGCCTGCCCACGCTGATAATGACGTAGCGTGGTTTCAAGGGCGGCAAGCGTCATCTTGTCAATACGCACAGCTCGCATGAGTGGATGCTTGGCAAGTCGTGCGATCACCTCAGCTTTGCCAAGCAGGATACCAGCCTGTGGACCACCAAGCAGTTTATCACCAGAGAAACAGACAACATCGGCACCAGCCGCGATACTCTCCTGAGGCGTTGGTTCATGAGTCAAGCCATAGGTTTCGCTAGCAAGAAGACACCCACTACCGAGGTCATTCATCACGAGCAGACCATTTTTGTGGGCCAACGTCGAGAGATCAGCAAGCGATGTTGCTTCCGTGAAACCTGTGATGAGAAAGTTGCTGGGATGAACTGCAAGGAGCAACGCGGTTTGTTCGGTAACGGCGTCAGTATAGTCTTTGAGGCGCGTGCGATTTGTTGTCCCCACCTCGACAAGAGAACATCCGCTTTGACGCATGACATCGGGAACACGAAAGCCTCCACCAATCTCGACCAATTGTCCACGCGAGATAATAACCTCGCGTCCAATAGCAAGCGCACTCAATCCTAAGAGCACAGCTGCTGCAGTGTTGTTTGTGACAAGAGCTGCCTCAGCACCAGTCAACTCACGCAAAAGAGCCTCGACGTGTGTGTGGCGTGAGCCGCGCTCTCCGGCTTCCAGGTCATATTCCAGATTTGAGTAACCACTTGCCACCTGTTGTACAGCCTGTAGTGCTTCGTAACTGAGAGGTGCCCGACCAAGATTTGTATTGATGATGACGCCTGTCGCGTTAATCACGGGACGCAAACGCGGTTGTTGTTCTAAACGTATGTGCTGTTCTGCACTAGCAAGCAGTTCCTCATAAGAAGGGCATTGTGCGCCCGCGAGAATATATGTACGGGCAAGAGTGAGACTGGCACGAATGGCGCGTACTGTGAGCGGGTGTGAGAATTGTGCAACGAGTTGCTGCCCAATTTCTGAATTCAGGAGTTCATCGACAGACGGCAGGAGGCGAAGCTGATTCTGGTCAACAGTCATGCTCTCTCTCCTAATGTAATGAATAATACATGGTGATGGCGAGGCTGTTAGCGATTTTACCCATGACTGCTTTCAGGTCTGCATCATTTAGTTTGCAAATAGCATACTGATCCGCAAGCAGTGTGCGCAGGATGGGATACATCAGTTCAGTTTTTACAAGGCTATCCGTGTCAAACAATGGATAGTCTCTTTTCAAGAGGAGATGGTGATATGGTCGTAACTTGCCACGATAGGAGGTAAGCGCGACAACATTAACCGCTCCCGCATGGCGACAGAAAGGATCGCCTGATACGACGAGAGCGGGATGCCAATCCAGGATACGTTTTTCTTCTATCCCTGGTGGCAGTGTTGGGTAGCCAAAGTTTACCCAATACACCATGCCAAACTGCACAGGCGTCTGGTACGTCAGTGCATCCGGTGTAAGGTCGGGTGGGTGAGGCATGGTTTACAACATATCTATTCTGCTAATATTACGAATGAGCGAAAGCAACAGAAGCGTAAGCGGGTGTATCGCTTGATTCCAGTTGAGCGTGGAAACAGGTGCTGGTGAGTGACCAGGAGCGTGCAACGAGGCCGAGACGGTCTTCGCGTTCATCTTGACTCTCATCTTGCAGTGCAAGGGCTATAAGTTCCATATCGTGCTGGTACTGCTCGCTGAGTAAGGAAGAACGGCTAAGGTCGTAATTTGTTGCCATAGTTAAGCTACCTCTTTATTCCTAGTCCATGTATTCCAAAACCAATAACAACCGTACACATTCAGGGTAGCGGAAAAACCGCGAACTGTTCGTTTCAAGTTGTTTTACGCATACAGCGTCAGCAACTTGAAGTGCTAAGGGGTGAGGTGTTTTTCTCCAACGAAAGAGATTATACCAGCAAATTGTGCAAGAAGCAATGCTTTTTGTCACAATTTTATAACACTTGTGAACAACATCTGAATATCTTTGTGTTTCTGTACTTATTGTAACACATCGAAAAATACTCCGGTTTCCCTTAATAAAGGAGTAGGAAAAATGGATGCGACAGAAAATGCTTGACACGCTTTTATGAGTCGGCTATAATAGCCTCGTCGATCACTCAGAATGAACTGGTGTGTTCCTCAACCTGGGCAGTTACCAAAGCGGTCAAATGGGACTGACTGTAAATCAGTTGCGAGAGCTTCGGAGGTTCGAATCCTCCA
>CAXTWV010000509.1:0-2492 GCA_964248005.1 uncultured Ktedonobacteraceae bacterium
AACGCATCATGATTGTTTCGAGTCGATTGTTGATTTCGTTTTCGGCCCAGAAGAAACGTTGCAGGTCTTGCACCCATTCAAAGTAGCTGACCGTAACACCCCCCGCGTTCGCCAGGATATCCGGTACAATCGTCACACCGCGATCATTGAGAATACGGTCGGCTTCGGGCGTCGTTGGACCATTCGCCGCTTCTATAATCATACGCGCCTGAATGCGTGGAGCGTTACGCTCCGTCAACTGATTCTCTAACGCAGCCGGAACGAGCACTTCACAGGGCAACTCTAGCAATTCCGCGTTCGTCACTGCTTCAGTATTGGGCATACCAGCAAGATTACCATGCTCTTTCGAGTAGCGCATGGCTTGTGATACGTCGATACCAGCAGGATTGTAGACACCACCCTTAATATCGCTTAACGCCACAACCTTACAACCCAATTCACTCAAGAGGCGTGCTGTGATGCTGCCAACATTGCCAAAACCTTGCACGACGACGGCACACTTGTCTGGTCGCATGTTATGAAGAGCGAGTGCCTCACGTGTCACAACCTGCACGCCTCGCGCCGTTGCCTCAAGGCGTCCCTCGCTACCGCCAATCGCGAGTGGCTTACCAGTGATAACAGCGGGAACAGAGTAGCCCATGTGCATAGAAAAGGTGTCCATCATCCACGCCATCACCTGTGGATTAGTGTTCATGTCGGGTGCGGGAATATCGCTGTTTGGGCCAATCAAAATAGATATCTCAGTGGCATAACGGCGAGACAAACGCTCAAGTTCGGAGCTTGACATAAGATGGGGATCACAGAGGACACCGCCCTTCGCGCCACCGAAGGGAATGTTGACGACGGCACACTTCCACGTCATCCACATTGCCAGAGCGCGTACCTCGTCGAGCGACACTTCTGGACTAAAACGGATACCGCCTTTGGCGGGACCACGATTGATATTATGTTGTACTCTATACCCTGTAAACATCTCCACGTCGCCGTTATCCATACGTACAGGAAAATTCACGATGAGTTCGCGTTTCGGTTTGCGTAAAATTGCTCTCATAGCTTGCGAAAGCCCAAGACGGTCGGCAGCTTCATCAAACTGCTCCACCGCAACCGCATACGGACTCATTACTTCAATAGCCATAGCTCAAAAGACCTCCTTGACATGGGCCACTTCATCGGCCCCTATTGCAACGATGCACAGGAAGCAACACTGCTTCACGTAAAACCCTCCCTGATGTAGAAAGACACATCGCCACTACAACCTATAAGTAGCATATCACACAAAAGCCCGCCAGAAATTGGCGGGCCACGCATGAAGTGCGTCTAGCTATAAGTATAGCACATAGATTCTTTACATCGCCTCGACCTCGCGCATATACGGTAGTGCCTCGATACCACCGTAGCGCGTACAACTAATGGCTGCTACCTTGTTGGCGAACACACCCATTTGGCGCAGGTCGTCTTGCGAGAGACGAGCAAGGTCGGCAGGCGATGCATAGTCACGTGCGGCTAATGAATAGAGGATCGCACCCATGAAGGCATCACCAGCACCCGTTGTGTCAATAGCACGCACAGGGATTGTTGGCACCTCTACACGATTTGTGGAAGTCATGAGAAGGGCACCTTTGCTCCCGAATGTAATGATGACGAAACGTGGTCCTTGTTGGAGCAGTTGCTCTCCTAATCGAGAGAGTCGCGCCACATCGCCTTGTTCGGGCGAGGCAAATTGTAGCGTTGGATCAAATAAATTAGCCTCTTCCACGCTGAGCTTGAGCACATCAGTACGTGGTACAACCTCTAGCATCGCATTCCGCATTGCTTGCTCAGAAGGCCAGAATGCAGTCCGTATATTGACATCGAACGAGACAATCCCTCCTACCTGACGTGTATGATCCATTGCTGCAAGTGTCGCGGTACGTGATGGCTCGGTAGACAACGTGATAGAACAGGCATGACAGAGGGCTACATCGTGCCACGCATTCCAATCCAGGTCCGACACATCGAGCAGCGTATCAGCGGTACGATGGCGATAAAAAGTAAACTGCCGTTGTCCATTGTCCTGCAAAGCAACAAGGGCTAATGCGGTTGTACCCTCATCAGTACTGCGTACATATCGAATATCGACCTTATTGTTTTGCAATACTTGAATCAGCAGTTGACCAAAGGCATCATACGAAAACTTGCCAATAAAGCGCGATGCTCCACCTAGACGTGCAACCGTAACAACAGTATTCGCGGGTGCGCCTCCTGGGTGCGGACGATAGCAGCTATCGCTTCCTTCAAGAGCATGAATGGGAGCGGTAGGAATAAAGTCTATCAGCATTTCGCCAACACAAAGCACGTACTTCACATGACACCTCTATAATTCTTTTTTTATGAATACAATAATGGTTGTATACATCACATGTATGGCGTCCACACGCGTGTGGACGCCATACATGTGATGTATACAACCATTATTAGAGTCGCTCGATAACCATACCGTTTGCCATACCGCC
>CAXTWV010000510.1:0-2490 GCA_964248005.1 uncultured Ktedonobacteraceae bacterium
GAGGAACAATATCCGCAAAAGTTCGGCTATGAACATGGCGCGATGACGCTCATTGAATGGGCGGAATGGCGCACAGCTTCGGCTCCACAACCACTCACGAAGGGACGCAGTGTTTCTGCCGTTGACGTTATTCCACTACACATCCTCACCGGACATCGTGGACACGTCGATGATGTCGTCTTCTCACCTGATGGCTTGCTTGTCGCCTCCTGTGGCGAAGACATGACGGTACGCCTGTGGTCTACGGAGGCTGGCACGTTGCTTCATACCCTGACAGGACATGAGGGTGCCGTGATGGGCGTCGATATCGCCCATGATGGCAAAATCGTTGCCTCTTGCTCGGAAGATAAAACTATTCGTCTATGGGACACTACGACAGGTCAACTACGTCAGACGCTCACTGGTCATCAGAGTGCGGTCTGGACGGTTGCCTACTCGCTGGATAACCAGTATCTTGCCTCTTGCTCTAACGATGAGACGGTACGCCTGTGGAATCCGACAACGGGTGAGCCGTTAGCGACATTACAGGGACATCATAACGTGGTCGTCGGTGTTGATTTTTCGTATGACAGTCGTTTCCTCGCGTCCTGTTCTTTTGATAAGAGCATCTGCCTGTGGGATGTCAGCACTGGCAACGTGCAAAGACGCCTGCGCTATAGTGATATTGTGTATGGGGTTGCATGGTCGCCGCAGGGGAACTTGTTAGCCTCTTGTTCTGCCGATGGTGCCATTTGCCTATGGGACCCCACGACAGGCCAAGTTGTGCAGACGCTCACAGGACATGATGGCGCGGTCTGGACGGTAGATTTCTCTGCCGATGGTCGTCTACTAGTCTCTGGCTCAGAGGATGGTTCGCTCAAACTGTGGGATGTCTCGCAGGGACGCGAGCTACAAACCATCAATCATCGCATCGAGGTCTACGGCGTCGTCTTTGGTGCCAATGGTCTACTCGCCAATAGTGCCGAGGATGGAGCTGTGCGTATCTGGCGCACAGAGGTAGTATAAAAGTGAATCGTTGAATCTCCCTGCATCTTCGAGAATCCTACCTGTAGGGAGACCGCAAGGATCTCCCTGTTTCCCCCTAATGGATGAAGAGCCAATTTTATATAACTCTTGATGTACTACCCGATATTCTGTAGATAGCAGTCTTAAGAAATAGTGGTATTCATTCAAGACAGTCGGAGGTATCTTCATCCATGAGTAACCAGAAACTATTTGGGAATGCGTTCGCTCCCCGTAGTCGTAGGCGTTTCCTTGAGCAAGCTGGTGCGCTTGGCGTTTCCTCGCTTGCTCTGACATCCTTCTTAGAAGCATGCGGTAGCTCCTCTACGTCAAGCACGGTAGGGAGTAACGTGAACATGGCAGGCCCAATTGACATGCAGACGTTAATCACGAATGCAAAGAAGGAAGGCAAGTTACAAGGCATCGGCATTTCACCAGAATGGGCCAACTACAAAGAGATTCTGGCAAGCTATGCCGCGAAATATGTACCCGTCGAGTATCAGGCTGAAGCACTCTTTTCTTCCGCACAACAACTCGAAGTATTCATCAAATCGAAATCACATCCGTATGGTGATATCAGCGATGCCGGCTTTAAGTTCGGTCCACGGGCGGTGAAGCAAGGGCTTGTGGCACCTTACAAACATGCGCATTGGGCCGACATTCCCGATACTCTCAAGGACCCTAATGGCTACTGGTGTACCGAGTACTATGGTACGGAAGCGTTCGTCATCAACACGGATCTCGTGAAGAACGAACCAACCTCGTTCAAAGACTTGCTCACGGGCAACTATAAGAACATGGTGGGCATCAACGGTGATCCACGTCAGTCGAACGATGCGTTCATCGGAGTCTACTCGGCGGCACTTGCACAGAGCGGAAGCATCAACGATATTCAACCGGGTATCGACTTCTTCAAGGAGTTAAAGCAGAAGGGCAATTTTAGTCTCGCCTATCCGAACCTCGCCAATATGACCAAAGGTGAAGTCGCGATTGGTATCATGTGGGACTTCGCCGGACTTGGTTATCGCGACTTGCTCAATGGCAAGCCCAATCTCAAAGTCATTATTCCTTCTGATGGCTCAATTGCTGGTCCCGATATCGCTTTTGTCAACAAGACTGCGCCCGATCCTTTTGCCGCACGCTTGTGGATTGAATACATCTTCTCTGATGAAGGGCAACTCTCCTACCTGAAAGGCTATGCACACCCGGCACGTTACCAGAAGTTGGTAGATGCAGGTAAGGTGCCAGCAGAACTTGCGGCAAAACTGCCTGCCGCGGAGCAGTACAAGAATGTCAAATTCATCACCGACCTTGCGCTACTCACAAAGGCTTCGGATACATTGACACAGAACTGGCCTTCCGTTATCGGTCAATAGTTTCAATATATGAGTCATTCCGAATTTTTGAGAAACCTGTGGAGCCATCTTACGACAGCTCCACAGGTTTCTCAAAAATTCGGAATGACTCATAATTTCTATAACCATCATA
>CAXTWV010000511.1:0-2489 GCA_964248005.1 uncultured Ktedonobacteraceae bacterium
AATCAATATATTAATTTATATCATTGGGTGTCGGGTAGCGAACTCTATGCGCTGCACGACACACATTCATATGCTAATCTTCTAGGAGTCCACGGCGCATGGCATATTTTACAAGTTCTGCACGGCTATGTAAGTTGAGCTTGTCCATCACATGTGTGCGATGCGTATCGACCGTCTTTGGGCTGATAATCAAGCGTTCAGCAATTTTGTTGTTCGTATAGCCTTCCGCAACGAGCTTGAGTATCTCTCGTTCACGTTCTGTGAGGCTACTATAACTATCCTTCTCCTCACCTGTCCGTACACGTTGCAAGTAGTCGCCAACCATAACTGATTGCGCGGTAGGCGAAAGATAAAATTGCCCGTTTTGAATAACGCGTAGTGCCGAAATCAGGTCAGTGTCCGCTGCTTCTTTCAGCATATAGCCAGATGCGCCTGCACGTAATGCTTGAAACACGTATTCGTCATGCTCATGCATCGTCAGAATGAGTACTTTTGTCTCTGGTAATAGCTTCTTGATTTGTCGTGTTGCCTCGATACCATTCATATCAGGCATCGTTATATCCATAAGAATGACATCGGGCTGGAGCCTCTGTGCTTCTTGAATTGCTTGGCGCCCATCCTGAGCCTCACCAACAACCTCAAAATCAGGCTGTGCATTTAACATCATACGTAAACCCGCACGCAGAATAGTGTGATCGTCGGCAAGCAGAATATGTATGCTCATGAATAAAATTCCTCTATAATCTCTTGATATCTTACACTACAAGCTCTGCGGGCAGACTTTTTTCGGAAAATGGAGCTACGTGAACGGGAATGTGTATCTCAACAACTGTTCCATGCCCATGTCCAGACTCAATAGTTGCTGTTCCATCGAGCAAAAGTGCGCGTTCTTGCATGCCAACAAGTCCCAATCCTCGGTCTTTATCGCCCATCTTTTGTATCTCTTCGACATCAAACCCACGCCCATCGTCTGTAATGGTTGCATCAACTGCATCCGCCTCTTCACGTAACAGAATTGAGACCTTATGGGCCTGGGAGTGTTTCGCGACATTGGTGAGTGACTCTTGTACAATGCGGTACAGGGCAGTCTCCATCTCAGGTGAGAGGCGTTCACGGTCCTTGAAACCCGTTGCGTGAAACTCGACTTCGATATTGGTTTTTTGTTGATATTCTTTGACATACCAGCGCAGTGCTGGCAACAAGCCGAGATCATCGAGCGCACTTGGACGCAAGTCGATACTCAAGTTGCGAATAGCACGTAATGTCTGGTGTGCCAGTTGCCGCGTTTCCGTAATGCGATCTCGTGCTTCCTGAGTGGTAATCGATTCTTCCAGCACCGCAAGGCTAATCAAGAGTGAGGTAAGGACTTGTGACGTTTCGTCGTGGAGTTCACGTGCGATACGTTTGCGCTCTTGCTCCTGGGCCTTGATAATCTGGCTTGCTCGCACGCGATTCGCTTCGTCGATTGCTTCAAGCATCGTATTAAAGGTGCTTGCAAGCTGATCCGCTTCTGGATCGACTCCTGTAAGTGATGCTCGTAGTGTACGTTCTCCAGATTGTACGCGTTTCATAACCTTGCCCAAGTCCATTAATGGACGAAAGGCTATCTGCAACACTACAAAATTGAGAACTACGCTGACAAGCCAACCAATCGTGACAAAAACAACCAACGATATTGGCGCATATGTTGCGCTATTCAATCGTGAGGCAAGCCATGTGCCGCCAGTCGCACCAACAAAGATAATAAAGCTATTGGCGAGCAGCACTTTATAAAAAACAGGGATACCGAGAAATGGGCGGAGCAGCTTGTTGTTCTGAACCACCTCTTCATAATTTATGCTAGAATCATTCATTTTTCGTTCTCTTTGCGATACATAAGCTCTTTTTTAGACTAATATAATTGTATCGGCTTTTTGTTTCTGGTGTCAAACAACTTCTTTACACTCTTTATAACAAAATAATCAGGTAGGGAATGCCCAAAAATCAGGTATGTACCTGATGTTGAAGAAGTAAGGTGAAGGTAATCTACGTATATAGCATTGCATGTTCCAGCATGATGTACTACTAGATTGCGTAACTCTTCTCGTTTGCCACCTTCATACATTATAATCAGAAGAAAGAGTGCAAACGTTCCAACATATGGCTAGAGGGGTACCCATCATGGAAGTTCTATGCTATAATCTGCCACACAGTGTAAAGAATATTTGCAATTCAATTATCTTTCTAAACACGGTCAAGTTTGAATACTTTGAGGAGGCATAGTGAGCTCTACCAGTAATAAAAGCTTACTCGATGTGGCGACGCAGAAGATTGTCGAGAGTACCGTCTGGCGTTCAATCTTTCGACATGGCTACCCTGACACTCCACTCAACCAGTCTCTGGTTATGATGGGGAATGTCTTTCTGCACCTTCACCCCGTCAAAATCAGCCGCCAGGCCATGAAGATCACCTATACGTGGTGTATGGGCGGTATCTCCTTCTTCCTGTTC
>CAXTWV010000512.1:0-2479 GCA_964248005.1 uncultured Ktedonobacteraceae bacterium
CTACCGCCATTGCCGTCTTCGGTCGTCAAAATTTCATTAGGGACCGATTTATCGCGTCCTCGCTGGCAGTTGACTGCTAAGAGGACGCGATGAATCGGTCCCTACACTCATGTAAAAATATCGTGTACAATACGCGTATGTATTTTCCAACGACACGCGTACTGACTGTGCTGGAATTATTGCAGTCACGACAACACATAAGTGGTAACGAGCTTGCGGAACGCCTTGAGGTAGATACGCGCACAGTGCGACGTTATGTAACGATGCTACAAGATATGGGCATTCCTGTTGAGTCGAAGCGGGGACCTCATGGTGCGTATCATTTGCGTCCTGGCTTCAAGCTGCCCCCGCTTATGTTTCGTGAAGATGAAGCATTCGCGTTGACGATTGGACTTATCGCGGCACGGAAACTTGGTCTAGCGGTTGCCGCCCCCGCCGTTGAAAGTGTGCTTGCCAAGATTGAACGCGTTCTGCCGCTGATGCTACAAGAACATGTACGCGCGGTACAAGAAACGCTTGTCTTTGACTTTAACCCTGCACGCAATGCACCATCGAGTGAGATTGTGACAACACTCTGTATGGCGACATTGCAGAAGAGACGCGTATTACTACACTATCGAGCATGGAATGGTGAGGAGACGGAGCGAACGCTAGACTCGTATGGGTTAGTCTGTAAAGCTGGGTTTTGGTATACAGTGGGCTATTGTCATCTGCGACAAGACTTACGCTCGTTTCGCCTTGACCGCATTATCTCTGTGGCACTGCGCGAAGAGGTATTTGTAGCACCGCTTGATTTTGATTGCCTTGACTTTATCACGCGCTCCCTTCCAATGGTACCCGCACCATGGTTTGTCGATGTGCTGCTTGAAACAACGTTGGCGGAGGCACGGGAGATGGTTTCGTCCTCAGTAGCTATTCTTGAGCAAGAGACGGATGGCGTTGCGTTTCGTACCTATGTTGCCGATCTCGATTGGATCGCCTACGAGTTAGCCGGTCTACGTTGTCCCTGTGTTATTCGCAATCCGCCCGAATTACGCGACGCGATGCGTAAGTTAGCGGAGAACATTGTGAAGATGGCGGAACGCATGTAGGGGTCTAATTCATTACACCCTCGTCCCAATAATCAATGGTAATGAGGGCGTCACGCGATTTCATCAGAAACGCCGATTAATGGCAGGTTGATTCAGGAGGCTCTACGACATCTGCGAGGTACTGATCGCCAAAGTCTTGCATAGCTTTGATGATGTCAACTAAGGCATAACCTTTGTCGGTGAGGTGATATTCCACACGCGGCGGGATTTCGGCGTAGGCCGTGCGTTCGACAAATTTGACAGACTCTAACATCTTGAGACGTTGTGAGAGCGTCTTAGGGCTTACATTGCCCAATGCATCCAGCAACTCACCAAAACGCTTAGTGCCATTCATCAGGTTATAGACAATCATCAACGTCCACATATCCCCAATAAGATGCAGGGTGCGGTTCATTGTGCGACTCATCGCGCAATCGTCGGTGTGCTTTTCAGTTGTATGTGACTGCTCGGCTGTACTCATAACATCTAGTATAGCACATTTTCTTTACAAAAGGGGAACTTGATAAAGTATATTTTACTCTATACACTTATTTCCGTAAAGGAACCAAGAAGTTTGTGGTAATGTTACCTGTAGGGACTGCTATAGCGCGTCCCGATGGTGATTGATGACCAACAACTATGTGGTAATCAACCCATACAAATTATTGTAAAGAATGAGGATAGTACACATGACGCAAACGCAAACAGTTCACTTTCCCTTTGGCACAGAGCAACGCCCCGGTTATCTTGTACGCCCTGATGGGAATGGGCCATTTCCAGGTGTAGTCGTAATCCATGAAATATTCGGTTTGAACGAAAATATCAAGGAGATCGCCGAGCGTTTCGCGACCGAGGGTTATGTCGCGCTTGCCGTTGACCTCTTCGCGGAACGCAACCGCGCACTCTGCATATTCAACGTCTTGCGTTCTCAACTGTTCAGTCCGCTTGAGAATGGTGGCATACGAGAGTTGAAGAGTGCTCTGACCTATCTTGAGGAACAACCAGGAGTGGATGCGAAGCGTGTTGGAGCGATTGGCTTCTGTATGGGTGGTGGCTATGCGATTGCCTGGGCATCCTCAGATAATCGGCTACAAGCGATTGCGCCCTATTACGGTTCAAACCCACGTCCGTTAGAAGCTGTCAAGCGTTCGTGTCCCGTTGTTGGCTCCTATCCAGAAAAAGATTTCACAGCGGGTGCTGGTCGTAAGCTTGACGCTGAACTCACGAAAAACAACATTGAGCACGATATCAAAATCTATCCAAATGCACGCCACTCCTTTTTCAATGACAAAGGGGCATCCTACAATGCCGAGGCCGCACAAGATTCTTGGAGCCGTGTGCTGACGTTTTTTAGCGTACATTTAATTTAAGTTTGCTATTTGAAAACAAGAAACGGTGGGAGCCGCAAT
>CAXTWV010000513.1:0-2478 GCA_964248005.1 uncultured Ktedonobacteraceae bacterium
GTGATTCTGCCGTTAGAGTTGTCGAGTTCGGCGAGTTTGCCATCTACGATGCGGAGCGCGTGGTCCGCGTGTGATGCGACAACGGGGTCGTGTGTTGCGATAATAAAGGTTTTTCCAGTCTGCTCACGAAGATCGGCAATGAGTTTGAGGACGTTTTCGCCGTTTTTTGCATCGAGGTTGCCTGTTGGCTCGTCGGCAATAACAAATGCGGGGTCTGTTGCCAGAGAACGGGCAATCGCCACACGTTGTTGCTCACCACCAGAGAGTTGGTTTGGACGGTGATCGAGTCTATGCGAAAGTCCAACTAGGGCCAATAGCTCTTGTGCGCGTGCGGATGGTGAACCTTTATGCTTCCCAACATACAAAGGCACCTCGACATTTTCTTGAGCAGTCAATGTAGGTATCAGGTTGAATGCCTGGAAAACCATGCCAATCTTACTATTGCGAACGGCTGCAAGCTTGCCCTCGGTCATGCGTGTGATATCAACGCCGTCGATGAAGACCTGTCCCGTCGTGGGATTGTCGAGACCAGCAATGATACCAAGCAGCGTGCTTTTTCCTGAACCAGAAGGTCCAACGATAGACACAAATTCGCCGCTCATAATCTGGAAGCTGATGCCTTTGAGAATATTGATACGCTCTTTGCCAAGTGGCAATGTCTTGGTAATATCGCGTACATCCATAACAATGTTTTTTGAAGTAGCAGTAGATGTTTGCTCTTGTGACGTTGAGAGTATTAGTTGCGTGTTCATATCTGGGGTTTCCTCTTTCTGTGTTTTTGTGTATCAGGGTTTGGTGTAATCTCTGTGCTAAGAATACAGGAAAACGCGCTTTTTGCTATGCGTCTGGAGGAGTGTTGTGAGGGGGACTTTAGGCGGGTACGTAAGATGACAAATGTCTGGTTAATCGGCACTTTGCGTGAAGGCTCTACTCTGTTTGGAAAAGATATCATTGGAATCTTCACATCTTTTTCCAACAGGCTTTCAATGCGCCCCTGTTAGTCTGATAAGTATACAAAGAGAATATTCTTTTTGCATACATGAGCCGATGAAAAGAGAAAAATACCTTAGGAGGTACAACATCATGAATAACGCAAAGACCTTTGAAACATATAAGTCATTAACGAGTGAACAGGTAGTAGTTGAGCAGGTAGCTGTGTCAAAGATGCGGCGACTGCCCGCGTTCCCTTTGAAGCATGTCCATAGTGCGTTTGTCAATCAGCAGGAAGCTCGACAGGCCGCGTTTGCGCTCCTCCATGCAGGTTTCGATGCACGCTGTATCCACGTCCTGGAAAGCCGCGAGTATGTGGAGGCGGTGTCGCAGGGTCAATCGTTTCTAGGCTTCCTTACCTCGATGGACTACGATGTGTTCGTGCGCGAGGCGAGCCGAGGATGCTCTTTCCTTGTGGTACGTCCAGCCAACTATGCTCAATTGAAGCCAATACGCGAAATACTCGCGCTGCATCACGCCCATATTGCTACCTACATTGATAGGTGGACGCAGGCTGAACTACTTGCTTAGCAAACATTACTTCGTCAAAATGTGGATTGCTCGTCCAAGCGCACTCTCGGCACTTTCCTGGATCGTTTCACTGAGTCCTGGATGAGCATAGAGAATCTCGTCGAGATCGGTTAGCGTTGCTCCCATCTCAATGCCGAGTGCGAGTTGACCGATGATATCGCCTGCACGTGGACCAACGAGCGTTGCTCCAAGCAACACACCCTCATCTTTGGTCGCAACAAGCATGGCTACTCCGTTATCAGCACCTAATGTCAATGCACGTCCGTTAGCAGCTAGTGGAAAACGTCCTATTGTGACAATATAGCCTGCTTTTGTCGCCCCTTCTGCTGTATAACCAACGGTTGCTAATTCTGGCGTCGTATGCACAACAAGTGGTGTGACTAAGGGTGCAAACTGGACACGGTGTCCTGTTAACACCTCTGCCGCTATCTTCCCTTGCTTAATGGCAATACTTGCCAATGCTTGTCCACCTATACAATCTCCGACTGCATAAATATGGGCAACACTTGTTTGTTGCATCGCGTTTACGGCAATCCCACCATTGTCTGCCAATTTCATATCAATGCTGTCGAGATGTAGACCTTGTGTGTTTGGTACAGCTCTTTTGGAGAAGATTATAGGGTTATCTTCATCAACTTTGTTTTTTAGGACACTCTGCTCGATACCCAATTTGCGTAAACCAGACGCTACAAGTCGAAGCGCGGCAGGATCGACATTTGCGAGTAGCTGTTCGTCGGGCGAATAGAGTTTGATACTGACGCCAAGACGCGCAAAAAGTGTTGCGAGTTCCAGCGCGATATAGTCATTCCCGACAATACTCATACTTTTCGGCAAGGATGCGAGTTGTAGTATCTGCTCAGGGGTAGATGTATGTTTGCTCTCGTTCAGTACAGACGTAGCACCAGTAGCAATGATACAATCTTCAAACTTGAAACGGTGCGTCCCATATTCGCCTTC
>CAXTWV010000514.1:0-454 GCA_964248005.1 uncultured Ktedonobacteraceae bacterium
TGTCAAGAAGCGCAGTATAAGGCACCGGCCATTTCACGTTTTCCTTTGGGAAGTTCTGTGCTCTCGTGATCATATCATTAACTGTAACGGGAAGCGGAAGATTGGATCGCCTCCTTCTATATAACAGGTCACCTTTGAAAAGTGATTTGAGGTAGTCTGTTGGAAGCTCTGATTCAAACTCACTTCAGCACTAGCGGTTGCATAGCTTCCCTGCACATCCGCCGCTATAGTTTCCTTATCAGTTTGTGTCTTGGTAAAGATTTCAATCACACCAAAGAATCGTCCACCTCTTAACAAGCCACGGACGAACATATCTCCGAACTGATTCTGAAACGCAGTAGTATTCCCGTTTGCCAGAAGTGTGGCGGCTGGCACACTAATGCCTGGTGCCACGATCTCCTCGAATGCCTGAGTCACTTCCACACTCACACAAAGGAAGACAGATTGTGTATTA
>CAXTWV010000514.1:464-2438 GCA_964248005.1 uncultured Ktedonobacteraceae bacterium
AGTTGCTCTCCTAACGTATCCATCCCGCACGGGCATCCACTGGCATTTAGACCGCGTGAAGATGTAAGTATCAAGTTCTTTGACTTAGTTACCATCCCGGACGGGCATCCCCAGTCATTTAGACGTTTCAGGTGGCGAAGGGAGATACTATTGTTGTCTCGTTTTCATCCCGGACGGGAGGGATGCAAGTAATTCATTTCTGGAAAACACCCCTTTTGACTCCACTGTCACAAGAGCAAGTAATTCAGCACTCGAAAATCACCCTTTTCACTCCATCATAATGAGAGCACATCTTCTATTCCTCAATCCCGCCTCGCCTCTCACAAGAGCACGTAATTCATTCCTCCAACGATTCCCTGTCGTGTAGACATACGTCCCATTCAGCTTGACAACAGAGCGACTCCTTTTGCAGAGTAGTAAAAAAACAACCAATCACTCATCCAAAAGGAGTCGTGTGCTATGATACCCTCTTCTGCTGTCTTTGACCAGTCTACCCTGACCTTGCTGCTCGATCACGATCCCGTCGTCACCACCTATCGCGCCTTGTTTGCTCTCTTCGACTGGTCCTTGGTCGAACGCTGGCAAGACCAACGCTCCTCTCGTGGGCGACCCCCTCATCCTGAAACCGCCTACCTCAAAGCCTTTTTGCTCCGCATCAACGAAGGGTTGATCTACACCTGCCAACTCCGCGAGTTTCTCCTCAAACATCCCTTGCTCATTCTCGAATTCGGCTTTCATCTCACCCTTGACTCCACGGCGGTCTACGGCTTTGATGCCCAACGCACCTTGCCTTCGCGCTTCTGGTTGGGCCAGAAATTGCGGACCCTGGACCCTCTCCTGCTGCAAACCTTGCTTGAGTCCACCGTTCATGCCCTGCACGCCGAGATTGCAGGACTTGGCGAAACCGTCGCCTTCGATGTCAAGCACATCTATGCTTGGGTTCAAGAAAATAATCCGCGTGCCTACGTCAAAGATCGCTACGATAAACACAAGCAGACTAGTGGAGACCCCGACTGCGCACTTGGCGTCAAACGCTCCACCAATCAGGTGCAACCAGATGGCTCCAGCAAAGAGAAAAAAGAATCGCTCTGGGGCTATGGCTCCGGCGTGGCGGCGGCAACGATGCCCGGCTATGGCGATGTCGTGCTCGCCGAATACACCCAACCTTTCAATGAAGCCGATGTGACCTATTTTGAGCCGTTGTATCAGCGAGCGGCTCTCGCGTTAGGCTGTTTTCCCACCAATAGCACCGCGGATGCGGCTTTTGACGCGTGGTACGTGTATCAAAAAAGTGCCCTGCATGGCGGAATTGCCGCCATTCCCAAGAATCAGCATGGACATCCCACCTTCCCTCGTGACCCCGATGGGGTGCCAAGATGTCCTAAAGCTCTGCGCATGGTTCCCACCTTCACCTTTACGCATACGCGTGGCTATCAAGCTTTGCGCTATCGGTGCCCGTTGCTCTTGCCCCAGAAAACAGGCGAGACCTGCGACCATACACAATTTCTCAAAGGCTGTGGCTGTGTCAAGGATGTCAACCACGAACTCGGCGGACAGATGCGTGTCACCTTGGACCGCACGAGTCCGCTCTATCAAGGCATCTATCGCCAACGAACAGCGTGTGAACGCATCAATAGTCAAGCCAAAGAACTGGGTATCGAACGACCAAAGGTGCGCAATCGACGCTCTGTTGAGCGACTCAATACCTTGACCTATCTCATTATAAATGTGCGTGCTCTCACCAGGGCAAAATCTCTCAATAGAGGACTTCTACATATGAATTAGTTGCATCCCTCAACCGAGATGCCAAGCCCCTTTAGACTATGAAGCTCTCGACGTGAAGCTGTGCTTCTTGTATGTTTCAATCTCAACCGAGATGCCAAGCCCCTTTAGACGATAGACGACTCAAACTATAAAATATAAAATTAACATATTAAAATCTCAACCTACCTACCAAGCCAAATTAGAACATCA
>CAXTWV010000515.1:0-2351 GCA_964248005.1 uncultured Ktedonobacteraceae bacterium
ACTGGAACACTGGTAGTACGCAAGGTGGCTCTGCCGTGATTGGCTATGCAGGAGCATAGTAGATTGAACCAAATAATCAAGATGTAGGGGTCATAATTCATTACGTCCTCGCGCTGTATAACAGGTCGAACGAGGAGTAATGAATTATGGCCCTCACATCCTGATTATTTAATTAAATCAGTCTGCTTACCTCGTTATAAGTGCTGCCATCACGTTTTGCATCAATTTTTGTATATCTGGAACAACTTGCCGCGTACCAGCACAACGAGGATCGGGAGCGAACTGATACGCATCGAGGGCACTAGTCCAATACACACTACCAGTA
Source organism: uncultured Ktedonobacteraceae bacterium (assembly GCA_964248005.1). Lineage (GTDB taxonomy): Bacteria > Chloroflexota > Ktedonobacteria > Ktedonobacterales > Ktedonobacteraceae > JBBQVS01. The sequence goes on from CAXTWV010000515.1 coordinate 326, forward strand.
TCAAACACCAGCGCATGTGAAGGAGCTGTATAGACAGTCGTATTGCTGATGTCAGCCTGTCCTGTATCGTTGCTCGTCGTTGAGGTACTGAGAATTTGCAGTCCTTGCGGTGTTGCACCATTATTGAACACCTTGTCCCATTCATATCCAACTAACGCACATCCGTACTCTTGTCCTGCGGTCAAACCTGTATCGTTCATGAACGTAGATGCTGTGCTAGGAGAGGCAACCTTCCATGGAAACCCATGGCGTCCATGCACAACGTCAGAGAACATCTCACCAAGCAACGCGTTCTCCGGTCGATGAACGACTGGATCGCGAAATTGAGCGGTGACACGTGAATTATCTTGCCCATAGAGCGGGTCACGCGCGAGGTCGTGATTGTAGGTCGAAACTTTGTAGCTTACAACGGTACGATTTGTTGCACCCATGCTATCGGGTTCAAGCCGTGCCTGCCAGTAGGCGTCATCGGCCTCAAAAAAGGCTAAGCCAACCCCCTGACCGCGCAAATACTCGACCCCATCGCGCATCTCTTTTGTCCAATATTCATCATGTCCAAGCGAGATGTACGCTTTGTGTGAGACGAGAGATCTCGCACCCGTGTGTAAGTCAATATCGCTGATATATGAGAGGTCATACCCTTGCCGCTCCATCCAACGGATCGCATCGGCTTCAAAGACGAGAACCTGATCTGACCCATAATTCTGAGTACTTGGACGATCAAATGAGACTTTTACGGCGGGGATTGGCTTACTGTTATAGGCATAGAGGCTTTGTCCACCCCAGTTGTTATATGCTGCATACGTAGTGTCTGCTGTCACGACTACATAGGCCGATGTTGTGGAGCCAAGCACATCAAACGAGACATACGTTTGCATCCCTTGTGCATCTACAAACTTCGCCAGATAGACCCCCGTGGTCCACGCTTGCGTAACATTAAAGCTGTACGATGGTTTCCAGCGTGCCTCCGTTAGCCCTGTTCCTGTATCTACATAACAGGTAGAGCAGTTAATGAGTGACGATTGAGTAGCGTTGAAGTAGCCTTGTGCCTGTCCTACAAGGTTGCCACTCACCGCGATTTCTCTTCCTCCTTTGTCTTGATACCATCCCATACGATAGATAGAAATGGTGTATGGAGTTCCCGCCTGTTGCGTACTCACATAAAAGGTCAATTGTTGCCCCGGTGCTACAGAACGCTTATCTACATACGCTTGTATCTGTACTGTTGCCGCCTTGTCCACAGGCATCTGCCACGCTGTTGTGCCTGTTTTCGCATTCTCAATCGTAATTGGATTAGACGTTTGTGAACGTGAAGCCAGAAACGATAGTAAAAAAAGTAGCCCTGCGAATAGAACGAGGAATACTAATACTCCTCCTACGATTGTAATGAGGAGTCGTTTCATGCAATCCCTCCCTATGTATATCTTTCTGTAAAGAAAATCTACGAACAACTGCGTGTTTCAGGCAAAAGCATCTTATTTCCGCTGTGTATACTGTAGCATGTAAACATATGTATTCTTTCTTTATTCTTGGTTGAGAAGTGGTGAATTTTAGCATAAGACATGGGCAAAATATCTATAAATTCAGATTGTCAGCAAAACGCAAGGAAAAAACATTGACAACCCCTTGTGAGCATGGTATACATCTATCAAGACAAAAACAACATACATAGTGCTTTGACGAGACGAGTAACAGTACGGCACGACGATCAGAGAATGAGCGGCAGGTGAAAAGCTCATACGTCTCCACTGTGAATAAAACTCTGAAGCTACGAGAAGAAATCGCGTTATATGTAGGGTGTAATAAATGAGACCCCTACATACAATGCGAGATTAGAACTCAGTCGGTTGCCTCCGTTATCAGGTCATTGTAGGGGTCTCATTTATTACACCCTTGTCCTACGCTACAAGTTGCGCAAAGGACGTGATACATCGGTCCCTACAGAACGAGGTTGACGCTGAGAAGTGTCAACGCATGAAGGTGGTACCACGAAGTCGCTCTTCGTCCTTCCCAGAGAGAAGGATGA
>CAXTWV010000516.1:0-2332 GCA_964248005.1 uncultured Ktedonobacteraceae bacterium
ATGAACGAACTGCTCGCCGAGATGTACGGCTACGAATCCGATCAATAGGGGCATGGTAATACACAACGGGATACGCTGTAGGTGCCATAATTCATTACGCCCTCGTCCCGATTGACATTGTGGCAAGGGCGTAATGAATTATGGCACCTACAGGACATAGCAATCATAAAATTTGTCCAGGATCGGGAATACCAGAAATATAAACGCCTGTTTATATATGTAGGTATAGATAAAACAACTCTGGCATATACAAATGCCATTTTATACATTGAAATTCATTGTTTGGAGCCTTACAATCGCTCCAATAGTACATATCGTAGGAGGCAATCATGCCAAAGGTTATTGGTATTGACCTGGGAACCACAAACTCATGTGTTGCGGTGATGGAAGGCGGAGAGCCAGTCGTTATCCCTAATGCTGAGGGAGCACGTACTACACCTTCAATCGTCGCTATCAATAAAAGCGGTGAGCGTCTTGTCGGCGAGGTCGCGAAACGTCAAGCCATTACTAATCCTGAGAATACGGTCTCTTCCATCAAGCGCTTCATGGGTCGTAAGTACGAGGACATCGACGTAGACCGTGACAAGCGTCTTATGCCCTACAAGGTCGTGCGTGCCAAGAACGGCGACGCATGGGTAGAGATTCAGGGCAAAACATATAGCCCACCAGAAATCTCTGCTATGATTCTACAGAAATTGAAGACAGACTCGGAAGCCTATCTCGGTGAGCGCGTCACTCAGGCTGTTATTACTGTTCCCGCATACTTTAATGATGCACAACGTCAGGCGACAAAGGATGCTGGACAGATCGCAGGTCTGGAAGTGTTGCGTATCATCAACGAGCCAACCGCCGCTTCTCTTGCGTATGGTCTCGATAAGAAAAAAGACGAGAAGATCGCTGTCTATGACCTTGGTGGTGGCACATTCGATATCTCCAACCTGGAACTTGGCGATGGCGTCTTCGAGGTAAAGAGTACCAATGGTGACACGCATCTTGGTGGTGACGACTTCGACCAGCGCGTTATCAACTGGCTTGCCGACGAGTTCCGCAAGGAGCAGGGTATCGACCTACGTTCAGACCGTATGGCTTTGCAGCGTTTGAAGGAAGCGGCAGAGAAGGCAAAGAAAGAACTCTCTAGTTCAATGTCTACAGAGGTCAATCTGCCCTTCATTACAGCCGATGCCAGTGGTCCAAAGCACTTAACCATGACGCTTACCCGCTCAAAACTTGAGCAGTTGACCGAGGACCTGGTGGAGCGTTCCCGTGGTCCTGTCATGAAGGCACTTTCTGATGCGAGCCTGCGCCCCGGCGAAATCGACGAGGTGGTGCTGGTCGGTGGTCAGACACGTATGCCAGCCGTGCAGAACATGGTCAAGCGCATCTTCGACCGTGAGCCAAATCGCGGTGTGAACCCTGACGAAGTAGTAGCAATTGGTGCCGCAATTCAGGCAGGCGTGCTCACAGGTGATGTGAAGGACGTGCTTCTGCTAGACGTAACTCCACTTTCTCTCGGTATTGAGACAATGGGTGGTGTTTCAACTAAGCTGATCGAGCGCAATACAACCATTCCAACGCAGAAGAGCCAAGTGTTCTCGACCGCGAGCGACAATCAGCCCAGCGTAGAAATCAACGTTCTACAGGGTGAGCGTGAGTTCGCGAAAGACAATCGTTCGCTCGGTACCTTCATTCTTGATGGTATTCCACCCGCACCACGCGGCGTGCCACAGGTTGAAGTCACGTTCGACATTGACGCCAACGGCATTCTCAATGTTTCGGCGCGTGACCGTGGTACTGGACGTGAGCAGAAGATCACCATCGTGGCTTCTAGCGGTCTCAGCAAGGACCAGATTGATAAGATGGTTCGTGATGCCGAGGCACACGCAGCAGAGGACAAGAACCGTAAGGAAGAAGTTGAGGAGCGCAACCTCGCGGATAGCGCATCCTACCGCGCAGAGAAGAGCATCACTGAACTGGGCGACAAGATCACCTCTGAGCAAAAGAGCGACCTTGAGTCCAAGATTCAAGATGTGCGTTCAGCTCTTTCTACGGACGATGTAAGCCGTATCAAGTCCTCACGTGAGGCCCTTGAGCAAGCATTTTACAAGATCAGCGAGGCGATCTATCGCCAAAGCGGTGAAGGCGCACCTGCTGGTGCTGATTTCGGCGGTGCTGGTGCGGCAGATGCAGGTCAGGGTCCTTCCGCTAACGATGACACCATCGAGGGCGAATACAAGGAAATGTAGGAATAGAGAATGTGCTATGGTGCGATTGGCTAGCCAATAGCCCCATATGACCAAATTTGTACCCGACGTGGGCTATCACAATTGCGTAT
>CAXTWV010000517.1:0-2317 GCA_964248005.1 uncultured Ktedonobacteraceae bacterium
ATCGTATGCTGTCTCTGTCTGCTCTTTATTTTTCATCCGTATTCCCTTCCAAGAGCAGCGTGCTACGCCAGCACGCGATCTATGTACCGAAATTGGCGAGGGTTTACACTGGCTCTGGCATCAACCTCTATTACGCTCTATGGCATTGCTAACAGGTGGAAATGTTTTCTTTGGTGCGGGTCAACCGTTAATTGTGATTATCATTGCACAACAGCATCATGCCTCAGCAACCCTCATTGGTCTTATTTTCGGCTTTGATGGTGTTGGCATTATTGTCGGTGCATTGCTTGTGAGTCGAGTGCAAAAATATTTGAGCTTCGCACAAATTATTGTCGGTGCCTTATGGCTGTACGCATTGCTATGGTTGCCCCTTGCGACCCTACCATCCCCACTGTTTCTTGGTCTCATCGTCGGAACACTGGCCTTTATCAGTCCGTTCTATAATGTTACAAACATCAGTAAGCGTTTAGCTATGACGCCTGATGCTTTACAAAGTCGGATGAATAGTGTCTCACGCTTGATTATCCTAGGTACTGCTCCACTAGGTCTAGCTTGTACGGGATTTTTGTTACAATATCGCGGGCCACAAGCGACAATCCTACTTTTTATGGGAGGCCAGGGTGTACTCGCGTTACTTGCGACGCTGAACTCACATCTTCGCCAAACAAATATTGCATAGAAATGCCCTTTACGGTGCTCCTACAACGTCTGTATACCTTCACTGATGAGCAAAACACCTAAACCTAAAAGCAATACGCCGCTCCCGACAAGGATACCTTGATACGTTCGACCTCGTAGCCAGTTGCGGCTATGGCTCACCACGAATGCCAGGAGCAACTTGGAGCCAACGAGAAGTCCATAAAATCCGATCAGAAAGATGACCGCCCCCTCTATGCCACTCTGTTGTGCGATGCGGATCAGCAACTGTGCGCCGACTGTACCCCAGAAGAGATACGGATGCGGATTGAGCGCGTTGGTGGCGGCAGCTCGTAATAAGAGGGCAGAGGTATTACCCTGTTCGTTGCTGATTACTTGTATCTCTTCCTGTTTCTCGTGACGTTGTTTCCATACGCCGTGAATAGTCTCGATACCAAGATAGATAACAAATAGACCGCCAATAATGCCAAGCCAGCCAAAAGCCGCATGTGGTAAACGACTTATGAGTAGTACTGTAAGTAGGACGATAGGGAGATCGCTGAGTAATGGGGCGAGAGCGATCAGGTTGCCAGCACGCCAACCACGTTTCAGCGTTTGCGTAATCACAAGCGCGAGTAATGGTCCAGGACTGATGCCTGCCGCGAAACCATAGGAGATGCCGAGTAAGAGTGCTGCAATCATAATGGATGTGTCGTCGTTTCTAAAATATTGCTTGACTTTTCATACAAAGCTGATTATACTCCACTATAGATTACCACGATACGAAAGGCTTTTTGATGCAACCCACTCTCACCTGTGCGGCGGACTGCCGATAGACTACTCGTAACTACTACATTGTAGTACGCGTAATCCTCAAGACAAGCTATCTATAGCTTTGTCTTGTTACAGCTTTTCCTTTCTTCTCAGCAGTCCTCCGCCTCCTCCAGAAACAATTCTTTCCTATCCTCATTGTGTCTACAAGCAAGCAAACACTAAGATACTTGCGTATTGCATAGAAAGAAGCCTTTTGTGAGTAAACATACATCATGTTACACTAGAACCTTATTGGATCTCGCCTTTTTTGGTCGGCTAACTGGTACACAGCATGTGACCATTGCCGACCTCCCTTCAACGCTATCGACGAAACAACTTCAGTTGAAGATAAAGAAGAGGTCCACTCTTGCGCACAACACGCAAAAAAAATTTCCGTCTGGAAGAAGACGAGCAAGATTCTACTCGCTCAAACTATGGACGCAAGCAACGTCGTGTCCGTGCCTCCGAAGATGAGGCGTTCAAGTGTAAACAATGTCGTCGGTTTATCGGGTCATTGCCCTCCGGCGGACATCATCGCAACCATTGTCCCTTTTGCCTTTTCTCCTTGCATGTCGATGATCGACGTACAGGTGATAGACAGAGCATTTGCAAGTCTCGAATGCAACCTATTGGTAGCTTTCAGCGTCGTAATGGAGAACATGTCCTGGTGCATCGCTGTCTCGGTTGTGGCTTTGAACGCTTCAACCGTATAGCGGCGGATGACGATTTTGAACTTGTCTTATCGCTACCCGTTCTTCCGCCTCGCGCGAATAGTGGGAAGCAAGTGCCGATGTGGGAAGAGGATGCAGAGGAACTGGATATGATTCCTGATTAAGAACTGCTATAGACATGGGTAGGACGAAATTGC
>CAXTWV010000518.1:0-2315 GCA_964248005.1 uncultured Ktedonobacteraceae bacterium
TCATGTTTTTGCTTTGCAAAAACATGATATCCTTTTTTATTCTTTACGATCTCCATTGCTCAAGCAAAAAGGTATAATGTTCAATCATTTCATTATGTAGTTTGCGTTCCTCGCGTGTTCCTTGCTGCACATGCTCTTTATGATAGGAAAGTAGTGCCTGTGCCCCTGCAACAGCTTTCGAGGAGACATGCATTGGATGAACATATTCGGGTGCGATAGGTCGCCATGCTGGATTGTTGCGCCAGTTGATATAGGGACAATTGTGACACTGATTGGCACAGCAATAGCCTCGCCGGACGAGAAAGCCGCGCGTTGCCATGTAGAGACCATCGGCAGTTATCTCCCAATCTCCCTCTTCTTCGCTTGCTGTGTGCTCCATGTATACTCCAAATTGTGACTTGCGGTATCATTGATGTATAGTGAACCGATGTGCAGGGCACACCCGCGGGCGCAATGAATTGCTGCCCCTACCGATTGGTGGATGCATCAATTATACCATTGGAATATGTTCGATAGTGGCGTTTTCATCGCGGGGCAAATGGCGCGTCTGGATGCGACGCATAGCGTTCCCAATACGGCGAATGCCCTCTTCGATATGCGCGATTTCGGGTGCGGCAAAGCTGAGACGGATGTAGTGTTGTCCACCACCATCGACATGAAATGGTTCGCCAATGACAAACGCAACATGCTCGGAGGCAGCCTCTCGCAACAGAGTTCGTGCCCGCATGTCTCCTGGCAAACGGCACCATAAATGGAAGCCTCCACCAGGATGATTCACGCGCGAACCAGCAGGCCAATGAGTCGCAATGGCTTGTAGCATACAATCCCTTTTTTGCTGATATTGCTCTCGTAACATCTGAACATGCTCATCCATGAAACCACGTTGCAGAAATTCAGACACAGCCCATTGTCCAAGCGCATTTGTGTTGAGGTCAAAGACTTGTTTATGCAGAGAAAGACGTTCAATCATGGTTGGCGGTGCCACAAGCCACGCAACACGCAAGCCAGGAGCGAGTATTTTAGAATACGTGCTGAGATAGAGAACTTGTTCGTGTTTGTCCATCGCTTTGAGGGGTTGTTGCTCTTTGCCATCAAAGAAGATTTCGCCATAAGCATCGTCTTCAAGAATGGGTATTTGATATCGCTTCGCAATGTGCAGAAGTCGTTTTCTGCGCTCGTAGGACATAACGACACCTGTAGGATTGTGGAATGTGGGAGATATGTAGATAAAGCGTGGATGACGACGTGCAAGAATGGATTCAAGCAGGTCGATACGCATACCTTCGTTATCCATTGGGACACCTATAACACGGGCACCAAGTGCGCGAAACGTGTTAATCGCTCCTAGATATGTCGGCACCTCTACGATCACCTCATCACCAGGGTTGAGTAGGAAGCGACTGATGAGACCAATACCTTGTGTCGAACCCGACAAAATCAGGACGTGTTGCACGTCGATAGCAACACCACGCATCCGCATCCGCGCCGCGATAGCACGTCGCAGGCTTTGTAGTCCCTCGACAGGACAATAGCCTAATGCACTTTGACGCGCTGAAAGTAGACCATTGGAAAAGAGTGTGGCGAGCCGTTCAGCGGGCAACATATCCAACGCGGGCGTTCCTGCTGCTAGCGAAATAACTTCTTTACGCTCACTCATGGAGGTGATTTCGTTTAACATGCGTGCATCCGGCCCAAGCACAGCATCCTCGCCTTCCGCGAGACCAAAAAGCCAGGAGGGAACATCGCTCTCAAACGGTTCACCTGGGTCTGGCACATAGTTCCGTCGCACAAGGGTGCCGCGTCCCACATGACCTTCAATCAAGCCCTCGCTGGCAAGTTCGTTATAGGCATTCATCACGGTGGTACGATTCACGCCTAGTTCTTGCGCAAAGGCTCGTTCTGTTGGCAGCCGAGTACCCTCCGCTAGCTCGCCTGAAAGAATAGCATCACGCAGAGCCTGACAGATTTGCTGATACAATGGAACACCTTTGCCACGCTCCAGCTTGACCAATGCATGAATAGGTGTTGTAAATAATGGAAGCGATGATTTCGGATTGGCTGTATTACGCACCATGATGTCCTCCTGATTGGCTCATACCAATGAGTGTATCTGATAGTAGAGAGAGGAAGCAAGTGCCAATGACATGCCTATGGATAGGCCAATGTTTAATCTCAAAGAGATGGAACAAACGGACGATGAAAACAAACGGACGCCCACAAGGGGCTACCCTACTATACACCGTTGTGTGCTTTGCACGTCGTGTATAGTAGGGTAGCCCCTTGTGGGCGTCCGTTAAAGTTACGTTCACGAAAAG
>CAXTWV010000519.1:0-2291 GCA_964248005.1 uncultured Ktedonobacteraceae bacterium
TTCGGGCCATTTACAAGCATGACGCACTGTGTTACACTTCGCGTAAGATTTCGCGGATAGGCGCATTGCTACAATCTTGCCTGTCCAATCCAGATTCCTATTTGCAGTTGTTTCACACGGAGGTATTTATGGCTGGCTGGGAAGAAGAACTAGCTCTGCTTCTACGTGAGTTGGGGGTCAAACAAGAAGAACCTGACACGCACTCCCGACGGACGAGTAAACCCTCTCGCAAGTCTACGCATAACGATATTAATCAGCAGGGCGATGTCAAATACCGAGAGCAATTCGCGGACGCAATCTTTCGCGGCGTAGGCAACACGACAAATAGTACACATGACGAAAACGACCCGTGGATGGATGATTTAGTGCTCATGCGCCGTGAGGTTGACTCGATTGTCCGTCAGGTTGTTCGCCTCATGCAGCAAGGTGATATAGAACCATCCATCAAGGAAGATGTGATGGTCGTGTTACGTGCCTTACGCCGCCGCGCTATGGTCACGCAACAAGCCGCCGCAACCGACGAAGCCTATTTAGAGTCCGCTTCCGCCATGTTACATTTTTGCCGTCTCGTCCTCCAAATCAGCGGGAATGACGACGAACTTTAATTTTATTTTGTTTGTAGGGGTCTAATTCATTACACCCTGTTGGCAATTGACCACGTTAGAGGATATGAGAACCGTTTTATCAATCCTTCAAACATTGTGTGTCGCCAACAGGGTGTAATGAATTAGACCCCTACAGGTGTGTTCCCATTTTCTCGCATCAAACGTATAATCAATATATATTGAAAGGTAATTTTATGAGCAACGATAATAAAAAAATTTTACAGGAAACGAGTCGTTGGGTTCGCGTAGGCTTTATGGCAATCTCCGTCCTCGGTCCCGTCATCAACACAGTAGCATCACGTTTACGTGACCGTGCAGAGGTACTTCGTAAAGATGCGACAACGCGCGGCGGCAGCCTGACAGGAGACCTTGTTGATCGCAGTAACAAGTTGTCGCAAGTTGTCGCAACCCGTAGTGGAGAAGTCGGACGCGATCTCGCAGAGCGTAGTAGTAAAGCATCTCAACTTGTTGCTGATCGTAGTAGTGATGTTCTGCAAGAACTTACAGAACGCAGCGAAAAAGCATCACAGGAACTCGCTAGACGCGGCGAGCAAGTCTCTAAAGAGATTGCTAAACGGGGCGCGAAGGTCTCTAAGGAAGTGACGAAGCGTAGCCAGAAGGCAGCCAAAGAGATGCGCAAGCGTAGCTTGAAAGCACAACGCGAACTCACGAAGCGCACCGAGCAACTCACTCAACCAAATAGCCGTCAAAACTCTCCCTTCTGGCCCGTGTTTAGCTTCAGCATGGGTCTCACCGCCGCGGCAGTTGCAGCCTATCTACTCATCAGAAAACGTCTACAACAGAGCGAACAGGATACCCAACAAGCTCACATAGCGTTGAATGGCTCGCTCAATGGTACGGGAAAAAACACAACGAGTGGTGCGCCCTATTCCGCCAATCAACCATCACTTGCGACAAAGCCTGTAGAGACACCTACGCCAGAGGTAACAGCACCAGCACTCACACTCGCTGAACCCGTCACCGAAGAGGTCACAGCCGATGCACCTATCGTTGTCGAGCCAGAGCTAGAAGACGACCTTCCTGCAACCGAGAAAATGCCAGCTATCTCAATTCAAGCCACGATTCAGGCATATCCAGCGACAGAAGAACTGTCAGAAGCCGATGTATCAGAAGCCGTCGCTGAGACAACGCCTATTCCAGACGCAGTATTCCTCGGCGTTGTAAGCACCAAACGCTATTACCCAATCGAAACACCTTTGACCGAACTTCACTCCGCAGCAGACGAAGCACTCGATGTAGTGTACTTTGCCACAGCAGATGAAGCACAAGCACAAGGTTATACAGCAGAATAAATAAAAATGAGACATTCTAAGGAGCGAATGCTCCTTAGAATGTCTCATTTTTATTTATTCTATATTGAACCACGTTGCAAGCGTTCGATAATCTCTTTGAGGCGTCGCGTCTCGGCTTCGTGCTGTGTACGCAAGTCGAGCATCTCTTGCTCCAGCTTTCCCTGCAACTCCTCCATACGGTCCTTCATATGCAGAATGGCCTCGACCCCAGCTAGATTGACGCCGAGGTCTCGCATTAATCCACGTATCTGCATAACGCGCTCGATATCTCGCTCCGTGTACAGGCGTGGACTGTGTGGACTTTCGCCTTTGCGAGCCGGTGAGATTAAGCCTAAACGCTCATAATGACGCAACGTTTGCTCATGCACATCGG
>CAXTWV010000520.1:0-2274 GCA_964248005.1 uncultured Ktedonobacteraceae bacterium
AAGGCATCACGTAAGCCATCGCCGAGGAACGAGAACGCAAGCACGATAATGGTCAGTGTGAGCGCAGGCACGAGAATCTCCCATGGATGAATATCTACAACGTCCTTAGCATCGCTAATCATCAAGCCGATACTGGAACCAGGGGTCGATACCCCAAGACCGAGGAAACTCAGACCTGCTTCACCAATGACGGTGTTGGCGATATCGAGCGTGGCGGCAACTACCACGATGTTGAAGAGGTTGGGAATGATGTGCTTCGTAATAATATGTGAGTTGTTTGTGCCCGAAGTACGAGCAGCTTCGATAAACTGTTGCTCCTTGAGTTGAAGCGTTTGACCACGTACAAAGCGTGCCATGAGAGGCCAGCCCACAAACGCGAGTGCGATAGAGACGATTAACAGGCGTGCATTGCCGTTCGTGCCGAGCACAGGAATTTTGCTCAGTGGTGCATCAAGAGCATTGCCGAAGATACCCGCAACCAGAATGACGAAGAGCAATCCTGGAAAGGCGAACATAACATCGGTGAAGCGTGCTAAAAACTGGTCAATCCAGCCGCCAAAGAAACCTGCACACACACCAATCAGAATGCCAAGTACAACGTTGACAATCTCGACCGAAATGGCGACAAACAGCGAGATGAGCATTCCTTGCATGAGGCGTGCCAGTATATCACGTCCAATCCCGTCTGTACCTAGCCAGTAGGTTGCTGATGGTAATTCATCCTGGTAGTTGAGTTCTTGATGAAAAGGACTATGGTAGACATCTGGTCCTATCGGTTGTCCTGTGATACTACTCGTAATTTGGCCTCCGATGTGTGTATAAATCACGGGGCCGATAATGGGGATCACGATGAAAACGATGATAATCGCGAGACATACCATCGCCCTTTTATCACGTCGCAGACGCCTTAATGAGTCTTGTAGGGGTGTTGTAGTTTTGTCAGTAGTTTTGTCAGTTTTTGTTCCAGGCACAACAGGTGCTACACCAACACCTGCTGGTGACGCATCTTGTGTGTCAAGGCTATTTGACGCATCTATTAATTCTGTCACTCTTGGCCCACCAGGATCGGGTGACATAAAGCTGGATGCAGAGGTGTCGGTGTTCTGGTCTTTTGTATCCATTGTTCAGTTCGCTCCCTATTCGATCTTGATGCGTGGATCAACAACAGAGTAAAGAAGATCAGCTATCAGGTTTCCCAGCACAACGGCTATCGCAAAGATAACGCCTGTCGCTTGAATAACAGTATAGTCGCGGTCGCTAATAGCATTCAGTCCAATCTGACCAATACCAGGAATGTTGAAGATGTACTCAATAAAAAAGACACCGCCTACAAGAGCTGCCAGGGAAGTGCCAAACACCGTGACGAGGGGAATCAGCGCATTGCGGAAAGCGTGACGATAGTTGACAACTTGCTCCTTCAGCCCTTTTGCTCTAGCTGTGCGTACATAGTCTTGGCGCAGAACTTCCAACATTGTTGTACGTGTAAGGCGTGCGATGAATGCAAAGCCTACCGCCGCGAAAACAAGTATAGGTCCTATCTTGTGTGCTATATCTGATGGAGTATACTGCCATGCGTTCCCCCAGTCTGATACTGGCCAGTGGCTCTGAGTGAGCTTATCTAGCCATACAACTGCCACCTGAAAGAAGATGGCAAGAATGAAGCTTGGGAGAGAATAGAGAATAAGCGAGATACTCATGCTGCCTGTATCTACCCATGTGTTTGCCTTCAGTGCTGCAAGGATACCCACGGGAACACCGATAACGAAGGTAAGAACCAAGCCCCACAAGCCTAATTCTGCTGATACGGGTAGCCCTGGTGCGATAATACTGCTTACCGATGTTTCTTGAAAATAGTACGAATCGCCAAAATTAAATCTGAGAAGTTGCACTACATAATTGTAGTATTGCTGATACCACGGCAAGTCTAGCCCATAAATATGGCGAAGACGAACCCACGTATTGTAGTCGAAGTGACTACCAAGTAAGTTTCTGATGGGATCACCAGGGGCATAGAAGCCCAGAATGAAGGTAATGAAGGTGACACCCAGGAGCACAAAGATGAGGCCAATAAACCTCTTAATGAAGAATCCAACCATGTGAATACCTCCGCGCTGTGTTCGTTTGAGGCCAATGTGTACAATTGTCAGGCACAAAGAGTCATGTAGACCGTAAAGCATCGCTTTTTCAAAGAAAATGGCACCGTCGAGTAAAAAACTACAACTTTCCTGAAAAGAAACGCTACGGAGATTGACTTTCATGTATTTTATGTGACAC
>CAXTWV010000521.1:0-2272 GCA_964248005.1 uncultured Ktedonobacteraceae bacterium
GTTCATCTGCATCACTGTGCCCCACAACTCATTCAATATAACGTGAATTATACGCGAATCATATTAGGAAGTAGTTATCATACACATGAACACCTCTACCCACGAGATAGGTCCGTCACAGGCAGAAGCTACAAACGATGAAAGCACAGCAAAAAGCTATAAGACGACCGAGAGACGTGCTTTATTTGTGCTGATTTTACTATCTAGTGCTCAATTCATGATTGCGCTAGATTTTTCTATCGTGAATGTCGCGTTGCCAGCAATACAACATGACCTCGGTTTCACAACACAAAACTTGCAGTGGGTTGTAAGCGCGTACTCGCTGACATTTGGCGGTTTTCTCTTGCTAAGTGGGCGCATTGGCGACCTGTTTGGGCGTCGTCGCTTATTACTGGTAGGGCTTGTCCTGTTTGCCTTTGCCTCGTTTATGGGAGGTATCGCGCAATCAGCACTGTGGCTGATTCTCGCTCGTGCGGTGCAAGGCTTAGGAGGTGCAATTATTTCGCCGACCTCGTTTTCACTCATCACAACCACATTTCATGAGGGACCGGCACGTAACAAGGCGTTAGGCGTTGTGGGCGCAGTTGGCTCTTCCGGCTTCGCGGCTGGTGCCGTGCTCAGCGGACTGCTCACGGCAGGTCCTGGATGGCGTTGGATATTCTTTGTCAACGTTCCAGTTGCTATCGCTGCAATTCTTCTCACACTTCTGCTTTTGAAAGAGACAGAAAAGGTGCAAGGGCAGAGACAGGTTGACGTGCTTGGCGCGATCACCAGTACGCTTGGCCTTGTCGCACTGGTCTACGCGCTTGCTCAGGGCGATCAAGTCGGGTGGGGATCAGCGCAGACACTGCTCCTGTTTGCAGGTGCGATTGCCTTACTGGTGACATTTGTGTCTATCGAAGCGCATGTCAAAGTGCCACTTATTCGGCTGAGCATCTTCCGTTTACGCACGTTAACAGGTGCAAATCTGATTAGCTTGCTCGCGCAGGGAGCGTTTGCCGCGATGGTGTTTATCGTCACACTCTATATGCAAGAGGTGCTTGGATATGCTCCACTCACAACAGGCATTGCCTTTTTACCAATGGCGATAGTGTTCATCGTGGTCTCGAATGGAGTAGCATGGTTTGTGCCACGCTTTGGTGTGCGTCGTCTGCTCATTGCGGGAATGTTTGTCATGGCACTGGGCCTTCTGCTGCTGACACGTATCTCGGTGGAGAACAGCTACTGGACAACAATTCTTCCTGGTATGCTTGTTGTAGCACTCGGCATTGGTCCCTCGTTTACCGTGATGGCAATCGCGGGAACGTCCGGTGTGAGCGACCATGAGCAAGGACTAGCTTTTGGCTTACTCAATACGACGGAGCAGGTGGGGTCAGGCTTGGTGCTAGCAATAGTTGCGGTCATGGCAGCAGCACAAACGACGGCATTACAACATATACAAGGGATATCGGCAAAGGTTGCCCTTGTCGGTGGCTTCCAGTATGCATTTCTTGCTAGTGCTATCTTCGCTATCCTAGCTGCATTGGTCGCTATCTTTGTTATTCGCCGGAACGACTAAAAAGCGGTAGAGCAATATGTCGCGTATGTTTTTGATTGCTCACTTTATATATGGGGTAGTAGCCGCGCACGTCCTCGTCTGGTTATTCTATTAACGAGATAGCTGTATAAATTCTGGTTGCATCTGTGCGTCTGCTTCAATGAGTTCGAGGTAGTGTTCCCACATGAATAGACCTTCTTTCTTCTGTAGCCTATAATAACTCGTCTCATTTAGTCTATCAGTCTGCTCATTGTAGAAGAGGAAGGTAAGAACGTCAAGTATCTGAATGTACTGGAACAAACTTCGACGGCATGAGTTTTATGGCGTGGATATGTTTCTTTACACGAAGTGCGAAATTCACACCTTATACTTATTTTCATATATGGACAGTAACATATGCTTTGCGATACTATACATACGAACCTGTGGATACAATAAAAAGATGTCGAACAAAATCGAGGTATGGACAGTCACATATGCTATTACATTCAGTTGAAATAAAAAACTATCGTTCTCTTGAATATGTCATGCTCGACAACTTACAACAATTCAATGTCCTCATTGGTCGTAATAATGCAGGTAAGTCGTCAGTATTTCAAGCACTTGCTGATCTCACTAGAATGTTACAACTTCAAACTGGAAGCGCACTTCTTGGTGCTCTCACAAATAATGACATGACACGTTCCTTAGAAATAAATCTTACATTTACTCTAAAAAACCAAGAGCGCGAACAGT
>CAXTWV010000522.1:0-2264 GCA_964248005.1 uncultured Ktedonobacteraceae bacterium
CGTGCATAGCACGTATGAGAGTATAGTAGGGTAGCCCCTTGTGGGCGTCCGTTGTGTTTATTACATCCCATAGGTTATGTTATAGGTATTTTTCGAGCCAGTACACGACACGTTCTTCAATATCGAGGGCATGGCTGTACTCCGAGACACTATGTCCTTCACGTGGATAGACCACGAGTTCAACAGGGACACCACGTTCCTGCAACGCACGCTGAAAGGCGTAACTACCAGCAACGGGCACATACCGATCACTCTCGCCGTGCAAGATGAGCGTCGGTGTGAGAATACGGTTTGCATATGTAATCGGCGACCATGTGCGGTATACATCCGGGTTATCCAGAGGGTCTGCTTGTAAGAAACGCATGTCCCAGTCGGAGAGATTCGAGAGGGCATGAAAACTATGCCAATCGGCCCAGCCCGCACCCATGATTGCTGCTTTGAAGCGCGTCGTTTGACTGACGGCCCAGGCACTCATAAAGCCTCCATAGCTCCAACCCGCAATAGCGATGCGATCCGCATCTACAAGTCCACGCTCAATGAGCGCGTCTACACCGTGCATCACATCCTGGAAATCTTTCCCTCCCATGTCACCGATAACGGCATTAGCAAAGTCATTACCACGTCCCCAACTGCCACGAATGTTAGGACGCAACACGGCATAGCCAGCCGAGGCGAATAGTTGCGTCCAAAACAAGCCGAAGTCGTCAACCCATGCCCACGATGGACCACCATGTACATTCACAACTAGCGGCGGGGGTCCCTCAGTTTTACGGACACTTGGCGGCGTAAAAAGCGCGTCGATGTGCCAGCCATCTACACTTTCATAGCGCATACGTTCCGTTTTCCCTAGCACGAAAGTCTCCTCAATCAACGGGTTGAGCCGTGAGAGACGGTGCCACGAGATATGCTGCTCTACAATCTCGCCAAACCATATATCGTACATATCCTTCGAGGTAGCGTGAATCGCAGCAATAAAGTGACGATTTGAGGAGGCAGAGAGTGTCGGTCGATACATTACAAAGTCATCGTCAAGCATTGTGACGGTTCCATCTTCATTGAGCAAAGCAATTGAATGTGTCACACCGTCATAGGCCGCAAAAAGCATGCGCTTGTTATCGGGCAACCAGCAACACCATGACGGACTACGCGCTATTCCTGGTGTCAGGTTGCGTGGTTCGTTTGGACCATCTTCATCGAGGGCAAGCACAAAAATGTCACCGCCGCCTTGCCCCCGATCACTCCAATCTCCAGAGATATAGGCAAGCTGCACACCATCAGGCGACCATGCAAGCGCACTAGCCTGCATCGTAAGTTGTGACATCTGACGCACCGCTCCCCCACCAGCAGCAACAAGACCGATCTGGCCCGCATACCAGCCGTTCTCATCAGGTTTGATCGAGTAGTATAGCGCGAATTGCTTACTATCAGGCGACCACGTATATTCCCAGACGGTCAAGCCATCGGGAGTAATAGGTGTAGGACGATCACTCTCAACATGCAGTGTCCACAGGCGTCGATGACGTGTGGATACAACCACAAGTGGGTCAGGGTTCGGTTTCTCGCCCTCGTAAGAAAGAAAGGCGATATGTTTGCCGTCAGGCGACCATGATGGTTCGCTGGCTCCATTAGGCATCGTACACATTTGTCGCACCTGATTGCCCTCAATAGACATGCTGTGCAACTGCGGTTGTGCCTTGTCCCCCTCACCCACAATCGCTATATACGCAAGCCTTTGACTATCAGGCGACCACACAGGAACATTTGACGACTTTGGTCCTTTCAAAAGTGGCTTCGGCTCACTTACACCGCCATCGGCTATCAATGTATCAACAAGCCAGATACGTCCCTGCCGTTTGACCTCAGTCCCCACGCGCTCCCATACCGTGAATGCAATATGCTTGCCATCAGGAGAAAGCACAGCATCATCAGGAATACGCAGATGCAGCATTGCACCAGGCGTTATTGGTGCAAGTGCTGCCTGTTGCGTTGTCGGAGAGGTCGGCGTGTTCCTCGCTGGCAATGCGATAATTTTTGAGTTGTTCATTCTACTGCTCCTATCCTTTTTGGTTACATGTTACAAGTATACCAAACAACGCTTGGTTGAGAGTAGGAGAAAAGATGAGAAAAACAGGCAGTGGAGCAAGGGCGCCCCTGTCACACTTTCGGAAGCCCATGCGTGTTAGTGTAGATGATAGTTGGCATTCGTCAATCGCTCCTCGACAGAATTAAAAAGGTGGACTGCATGTTCGACTACCTCGTTGTTG
>CAXTWV010000523.1:0-2263 GCA_964248005.1 uncultured Ktedonobacteraceae bacterium
TCGTGCCTTGAGCATAGTTCCCGCTCGTCAATTGCGAACGAACACCGAGCGTCATCTGCTGATAATCTGCGGAGGTTAGTTTGCCATTAAACGTACTACCAAGATGCAGAAATGGATCAAATCCCTTCGCGACAACAAAAACGATGAAATTTTGCCCAGCCCAATTCGGACATTTCGACTGCACATAATAATAGTAATCGCTCAGACTTTTGCCGCTAAGCGTATCCTGGCTCACCGTCACAACTCTTGTATCTGCCTGTACAGCATTATTGATGCTCTGTGCCTGATTCAGCACATCGCCAACTCGGTTGCCAAACAACTGCGCGTCATCGGAAACCGTCTCGCCACATGACCCGGTTGGTATTGCCTGTTCAGCACGTGCAACATGTGTTTGTAGGCCAATAAACATAATGACTAATGGTACGATAAGCACGGCGAAAAGAAATAAACGCTTGAAAGTGGTCATATTCTATACTCCTCGATAACTATTCCAGTTTCCTTACGTCATTCCTCATCGTTTAGTTTCATATATTCGTGTGACGTATTCTGTGAAATATCAGGCGCACTTGATACTATACAACACCGAACCTCCTGTAGGGGCTTTAATTCATTACGCCCATAAGCGTCAAGTTAAGCAAGGATGAGCTTTCTAGGAACTGGCTTGAGAAGCCAGTTCACAAGGATTACAGACGAGCAACAAGTGAGACAAGTACTTGTCCATCAAAGGCTCCTTTCTGTACGAAGAGCCATCGCTGCATCGGCTTGAGAAGCCAATGAAGACAGCCTCATTGGTTTGTTCTTTCAAAGCTCAACAATCCTTAACTTGACGCTTATGGGGCTTTAATTCATTACGCCCTCGTGCCAATAAACGATCTTTGAGAGATGTTGAAACGCTTTTCTATAGTATCTATTGTTGTCTATTGGCACGAGGGCGTAATGAATTAAAGCCCCTACAGATGTTCAATTCCTTCAAACATCACAATATTGACAACTCTCTTCTCCCGTACTACACTGACTGCGAAACGAAACACATCTATGCTGTATCTACCCTCTATGCATTTCTTTACAGCGAAGAGGAGGAACACCTTGTCAGAGCAAATGCCCACAAACGACTCGCGCTACCCACGCCCACAATGGGTGCGCCTCCTCCGTTCGCTTGCACTACATTGGTGGATTATTCCTATTGGTATCATCGTATTGTATATCCTCTTCAATCTCATCATTTTTTTAATTCATGGTAGCAACCTAATAAGCATTTTTCTTAATTCAATTAGTAACCTTTGGGTAAGTATTCTGTTTTTGTTGATATTAATGCTTTCTATTTTAGTCAGTATATTTGCAAGACGTTGGATGAAGGAAGAGGATTTATATGTAGATGACCTTTGGGAAACATCATATGAGGTAGAGAACGATGAAGAGAAAGGGCAGTATGAGGAAGTAGAAAGACAATATTCAGAAAAAAAGAGTGTGAAACGGACATATCCACTCCTTCTATCTTCCGCTTTCAATTTTTGTGGCACACTATTAGGTCACTCTTTACCTCTTAGATGCATGGCATGGTCTCCAGATGGGCAGATGTTAGCCTCTGGCTCTCTTGATAGAAGTATCAAGATATGGAATGTACAGACTGGGCAAGAGCTTCAAACGTTGAGGGGACATTCTAGCCACGTGAACAGTATAGCATGGTCTCCTGATGGACAGAAGCTCATTTCTGGCTCTCATGATAGCACTATCAAGATATGGGACGTTAGAAGGGGGCAAAAACTTCAGACATTAACGGGGCACTCGGCATCTGTTTATAGTGTGGCGTGGTCTCCAGATGGGCAAATGCTGGCCTCTGGCTCTGATGATAGAACTATCCGAATATGGGATCCTTTCTTAGGCAATCAGAGTAGGGTTCTTGAGGGTCATACAGACTCAATCACATCTATAGCATTTTCTCTCAATGGTCGTCTTTTGGTTTCTCGTTCTAGAGATGAGACTATGCGACTATGGCGTACTGATACATGGGAGAGTGTTACCACTCTCAGCGATACGACTCATGGCTTGATATTTGATGGTCCTATGTTCTGCCCAAATGCTCCCGTTCTCGCTACTTTTGGTGATGAGAATAAAGTTATTCACATTTGGGACTTTGACTCTGATATTATCTTTAGCTCGTCTTCCACTGCTATATCTAACAGCTACACAAATGCTAAAGTAGTACTTCTTGGCGATAGCGGAGTTGGCAAATCTGGTCTTGGTCTTGTTTTGAGTGGGCAAC
>CAXTWV010000524.1:0-2255 GCA_964248005.1 uncultured Ktedonobacteraceae bacterium
TGGATTGCACCCGATTCAGCCTGTGGTGCCTCTATCGTCTTGCACGAATTTACACCTGATTTACCGCAAAGCAATCCACTGGTATTATAGATATGTAATACCAACGGTAGGGGCACAATTCATTGCGCCCCTACCGAACCGCTACATTTGTTCCTGCTCTGTATTATGAATATGTAATATATTTATAACAGAAATGGTGTAGCAGGGATGAAAAGCATAATCAAAAAAAGCAACAAGGGCACCCGCAAGGGGATGCCCCTCCCATACAAAGCGGTACCATATGGCACTCGTCTATGGGAGGGGCATCCCCTTGCGGGTGCCCTTGTAATCCTCCTATTCATATTTTTTACAGGTCTATTTTTCCTCTTTCCACAGCATGTCGCAGCGATTGGAGAAACAACGGTTGTGCAGATCAATGGTCCCTCACAACCTCCTGGCTTCTCGCCTGCACTCCTGACTATCCATATGTACGATACCGTGATTTTCGTGAATCGTACAAATACTGCCTATGCTGTTAGCTCCACCGATGGAAGTTTTTCTTCACCTGACATTCCGGCTGGTCAGCAATGGCGTGTTACCTTTGGCAGTGTAGGCGGACATGAATACCATACGACAGAAGCACCACAGCGTATGGTGGGGGAAATATTGGTCGTTTCAGACGCGGTAAGCTTGTTACCAACGCCAATGCCACAGGTCGAAGCAACGGTCGTCACACTCATTAAAGCTGAAAAACATCCACCTGATGTAATCGTCTTGCCTGTCATGACAACACCAATGGCAAAACATAAAGCATCATCAGTATCAATTCTCAACACATTTTTATCTCCTCTCATACTAAGCATAGGTGGCGGCGTTCTACTCGTATTTGTGCTGATTTTTCTGAGTGTTCTGCTCTATCGACGGCATGCGAAACGCGTAAGAGATGAAGAGGAAATGGATACGTTGCTGGAAGAAATCGTACCGAAGAAGCCTGTTGCACCCACACTTCAAACGCCAAGTAGAGAGGTAGCACCGCCCGCCAGGAAACAGCGTCTCTTGCTGGCAGGCTTCCATCGGAAACGCGCTCACGACACTGACGACGACGATATAGACGATGACGATGAAGAATAGGGTAGGGAAGACCATGCGATTATTTTTTTCTCGACAACAGAAGGATACCTCGACCTCGTTACGTTTGTTTGGAACACTCTGGTTCATTTTTATTCTTGTGATAGGCACGATGGCGAGTATCACGGCACGCTCTACCTATACAGTGACACCGTATGCAGTCACGATTACAAGCAACAATTTTCATGTACCATTCGTGACGGTGGCGACAGATGATATAAGCGACCCCAGCAATGCACGCTTCAGCCTACAAAATGGCTCGTCACTCTGGTACAGTATCAGTATCACGTCCACCCCCTCTGGCATCGTGCCAACAGCGGCGACAACAAATGATCTTGTAGCAACAACATTTCTTGGCTCTACACCACTGCTACCACCAGCCCAGATACTTCCTTTTGATTCGTCGAATGGGAGTTATTCCTTTGAGACGCTTAAGCTGAAAACAGCATTTTCTGGTCCGGGCCAACAAGTTCAACTAGAACTCGTACCATTAGAGCAACACGCAGTCACGCTCGACGTACTCACCTTGCTCCTACAATTACTTGGGCAAAAACAGAATAATCTACAGATTGGTTTGCTAGAAACGGGCGTGTTACAAAATGTATTTACTGAACTAGGAAGCATCAAGGATTTTACGTCGCTTGCCGGAAATTATACGCAAGTCTTACAGTCTCCATCGAACGCGATATTGCCTCATGCTTACGCCTGTGCGCAAAACATTGCATCGCTCCTCTCAGACAGCAGCGAACAAAGTGCATTAGCCGATGTATTATGGAGAGTTCAAGGAAAAGCCATTTCGCGCGAAAGCATTCTCCAGACGATTGTCAGCTTCGCACAAGCACAATTTGGTCTAGCAATTGAGGGCTTTATCAACAACGAAGTAGGAACGATGGCAGGCATATTCTCACAGGACGGAAATCCAACAGTGCAACTTCAAACCATCAGTACAGCAACACCAAGCGTCACGCCTTCACTGTCTGTCTCGCCTTCCCCTACGTTGACGCCCACGCATCCCACCATGACGCCAACCGCGACATCTGTCGGTGCGAAGTCTATTACACCCGCCATTTCGCCTACGGCATCGGTGACGCCAGGACGGTAACGTCGATAGTGTGATAGACCAACCTGATCAGACCCACGGACGCCCA
>CAXTWV010000525.1:0-2245 GCA_964248005.1 uncultured Ktedonobacteraceae bacterium
ATTTCCTGACACCAATTTTCGGTCTGGCACTTGCCGCTCTTTTTTTGGGGGAACCATTTGGATTACGCGATGCAATTGGCCTGGTTGCAGTTGCGGCAGGTATCGCGCTGATTAATCGTCCAATGCGTATGCCTTCACGGAAATAACACGTGTCGATGCAAGGTTGTGAGAACATAACCTTGCATCGACACGTATTAAGAAAAATAGGCACCTCGAATTTTATTTATCGCACAATATGTCATATTCTGACTGATTGATAAAATTTCCTTGAAGAAGTTCCTTGAAATACGCTTCCTTCTTCAAGAGTCCTTGTAACAGCAATTTCCACGTTTTCGTAGAACAATGCATTTGTTGTGCCTGAAGGCGAAGCATAGTTTCCGAAATCTGTTCGCTTCTTCTCCATGAGTGTGAAAACTTAGTTCGTGCAATGATTTTGCCGTTTACCTTCAAAACATACCGAACGTGATCTTTCCCACTTTCAGCCTCGCAACCGAGAACGTTTTCTAGTAGACGTTTTAGATCGCTAACAGATATACTCATAAACTGCAGACTTCTAACTGATACGTAGATAAACTTGAATGCTATCTAGTTGGTGAAGCATTATCTCGGACAGATATTCTTTCTGTCCCTGAAGCCATATAAGCTCGTCAACAAGAGAGTATAAGTAGCGAAGCACAGCTTCACCTATAAACTCTCCGACTTCATATATATCCGAGATTGGGCTAGTCGCAACATACCCTTCTTCTATGAGCAAAATCTGAATAGAAAAACTTTTTAGAACTTTAGCACTTTTCGCGAGATTGGGGTTAGAGATTAAAATGCCTTTGTTAATGAGGCAAGTCCTAACGTTGACCGTGGATGTATCTCTTGCAGCATTGTGAGTAGCAGAAAAAGATGTACTCTTTGAAGTTGAAGTATTAAGCTCTTGGGGATATTGTGCTATTACCATCATCTTCGCTCTCCTTCTTTTGCGTAGCATCTAACATAGTAGCCTGTTGTGTTTGCTGCTCATAAACAGATTGCATTAAATCGAGAACTTGCTTCATAATTGTTCTTGTGATAGCAAAGCGAAAGATAGGATGAGCATCAATTGTCTGCAAACCTTCTAGCTCGTTAATGTCTGTAATCTCTAAAGGCTCTATAGTGCCAAGAGTAAAATAAAACTCTTCCAAGCCAGCACGTATATTTACAGCATTTACAAAGTGTATTGGAAGTTCAGAGTCTTTAACGAAAACTGCCTTTAACTGTTTTGGTTCTGGTATCTTTTGCTCTTCTGCCATAGTGATTTAACTACGTCCTTCACCTAACATTTATTGTGACCTGAGATGAATACCTACACTTAGTTATAATACCATATTGCAAAACTCATGTAGCAAAAAATCTACGCAATTAGATAATTCGATGATCTGGGATATAGAAATGTCAAGTCCTATTTCTCTATATCCCAGACCAATATATTATACTAACCCTATTCTCGCCTCTAGCTCGTCAGCGACGCTGTAGGGATCACGTTCACGTTTGGCGATATCGTCGATGAGCGTGTTCCACTCTTCCTCGCTGACCTTCGCTTTGAGCGTATCCATGACGGTATGCAGAATCAGGGCGTGCAGTTCGCTACGTACTTGGCGTTGGGCACGTTGTAGGAGCATACCGCTTGTTTTGAGATACTCCTGATGTTGCTGCATCGCATCGACGACTTGTGCGATCCCTATCTCTTTCAGGGCTGAGGTCTTGATAATAGGAATACGCCATGCCGCTTGACGCCGATTCGAGTCAAGGCTGAGCATCATCGCCAGTTCCGCAACGGTTTGGTCAGACCCAGGTTTATCGGCTTTGCTGACCACGAAGATATCCGCGATCTCTAAGATACCGGCCTTGATTGCCTGGATGTCGTCGCCCATGCCAGGAGCACTGACCACGAGCACGGTTTGCGCGGTACGCATCACCTCGACCTCGGCCTGGCCTGTCCCAACTGTTTCAATGATGATGGGATCATACCCTGCGGCATCCATCGCACGGACGACATCACGCGTTGAGGATGCCAGACCACCGAGATTACCACGGCTCGCCATGCTGCGAATAAACACGTTGGGGTCGCCGGAAAGTTCCATCATCCGAATACGATCACCTAGAATAGCTCCACCTGTAAAGGGACTCGTCGGGTCAACCGCGACGACACCTACCTTGTGTTCACGCTTACGTAATTCGCGCACAAGACGTGTCACAAGCGTACTTTTGCCAGCAC
>CAXTWV010000526.1:0-2242 GCA_964248005.1 uncultured Ktedonobacteraceae bacterium
TAGAGCAAAAATAATCAAGGCACATCAATTGTAGGGCTATAATTCATTACGCCCTTGTGCGAGAGACAATCGGGGCCAGGGCGTAATGAATTATAGCCCTACAATTGATGTGCCTAATCTACAGGAGCCATACATGACGAGATATATTTCACGGTGCCTTTTTCCTTTTTTAGCACTATGTCTACTACTCACAGCTTGCACCTCTACTGGTAGCACGAACTCACCAAGTCCAACCGCAACACGTCCATCTGCTTCAGCAACAACAGGGACGCCAACGAGTACGTTAGCAGACACATGTCCCGCGCCACTGACCAACGACCCAGGCTGTTTTACTCCACATGCTATGCGTGTTGCCTATGGTGTTGAGCCACTCATTCAAAAGGGTATTACAGGCAAGGGACAGACAGTTGTTGATATCGTGTCCTTTGGGAGTCCCACGCTTCAAACAGATGTGAATACCTTTAGTAAGCAATTTGGACTGCCACAGGTGAATATTCAAGTCATTGCTCCACTAAACGAGAAAGAGTATGACCCGAAGGGCGATAAACCCGGTTGGGTTAGTGAGACGACGCTAGATGTGGAGATGATTCACGCGATGGCTCCAGATGCGGGTATCGTGGTACTGGTGAGTCCGATTGATGAGACTGAGGGTACTGTTGGCTTACCAGAGTTTCGTCAATTGACGCAATACGCGATAGATCATCATCTCGGTACGATTGTCTCGAATAGCTGGGGCGCATCTGAGGTAACACTACAAGATACAGCCGGACAGCAAGAGATACAGAAATGGGATGCCCTCTTTCAGCAAGCCACAACACAACAAGGCTTCACATTCCTAGCGGCCTCCGGCGATAATGGTGCCACCGATTTTGTCGATCAGGCAGGCAAAACGTTATCAAAGACCGCAACGACAAGCTTTGCCAATGATGATCCGTGGGTCACAAGTGTTGGTGGCACAACGCTGACACGCGTTGGTGTTGCAACGAATGAGCGCGTGTGGGACACTCCTGGTAATGGTGCAGGTGGTGGCGGATATAGTCAGTTCTTTAAGGAGCCATCATATCAACAAACACTGCCTGCGTCTGTTCAAAGTCAACTCAACAGTCGGCGTGGCGTACCCGATGTCGTGGCGGCAGCGGACCCCGGTACACAATTATCCTACTATGTCTCTGATAACTGGCAAATAATTGGCGGCACAAGCGCAAGTACACCTCTCTGGGCCGGGATTATTGCCGATGCAGACCAGATGGCGGGTCATCCCCTCGGCTTCATCAATCCAGGCTTATATAAAGTGGCAATGTCCAACAAGTACAACCAGGATTTCCACGATATCACCACCGGCGATAACTCCTACAACGGTGTACAAGGTGCTCCAGCTACACAAGGATGGGATGCCAGTTCCGGCCTCGGTTCACCCAACGCCGTGAACCTGCTGCCCGATTTGATCGCTGCATTGAAATAAAATAGACCTCTACATTTGGTGTTTCTCTAGCAAAGCGTGACAAATTGTCACGCTTTGCTAATACTCCTGCTTTTTACTTTACCACATCATTCTGTGCTTTACGAATTGATATGTTTACAAGAGAACTATGCAGAAATTGTTTAATCCTTTTTTATCATTAGTTACACAATCCCCTTCGCCACACACAATTCCGCGTTGAGAATCGAGCCACCAGCCGCTCCTCGAATCGTATTATGTCCAAGCATCACAAACTTATAACTCAATATTGGGCAACGTCTCAACCTGCCAAGTGTCACAGTCATACCGTTGCCAGCGTCTCTATCGCGTAGTGTTTGAGGTCGGTCGATCTCGGTACGATACAACAGAGCGTGTGCTGGTGCCGATGGCAACTTGAGGCGTTGAGGTTCCGGCTCATAGCTGTTCCACACGTCGATGATCTCTTCGGGTGATGCGTCGTGTTCGAGTTCGATGCTGGCACACTCCAAATGTCCTTCACGCGTCGAGACACGGTTACATTGCGCACTCACAACCATTGATGCATTCACAAAACCCTGTCCCTCGCGCCACTCGCCGAGCATTTTGAGCGTCTCACTCTCCATTTTCTCTTCTTCGCCACCAATATAGGGGACGACGTTATCGAGCATATCATATGCTGACAAACCAGGATAGCCTGCACCCGAAATAGCCTGCATCGTTGTCACAAGCACCTTACTCACGCCGAATTCCTGCTGTAGCGGTTTGAGAGCCATCACAAGCGGGGTCGCAGAACAGTTCGCGTTG
>CAXTWV010000527.1:0-2216 GCA_964248005.1 uncultured Ktedonobacteraceae bacterium
CTCCCATATAATATGGCTCCTCAAGCGCGTTCGTGTATGGGAGGGGCGTCCCCTTGCGGGCGCCCTTGCCCTGACTCCTGTACGGGTCTGATTTCATCACACCCTTTGGGCATACCACCCTGTTGGAGGAATTGATGAAACGTTCCATACGTCCTCATCTCTTTCATCTCGCAAACAAGTCTCTTCCTACTAAGACGGTGTACTTTCCTCATCGAAGTAGGCGGCGAATTTGGCATAGAGAAAGTGATAGTCAAGGCGTTCATCGTTGGGAACATTCCAGGCTTTGTGACAAAGACTCAGCAGAGCCGTTTTATGAGTATGGACGGTTACTGGTGCGAGGTGCAGTTCATTGGCGACCTGCTGAGGTCGAAGTCCGCGTGCAAAGGCTTGTAGCACACGCAACTGAGCCGCCGAAGCCTTATTCACGACTTGCGTACAGAGAGCACGTTCATGCGCTTCCATTTGCTGCCGCCGCTCTTCTTTTGCCATAGAAAAGGATTGCGACGAATTGTAAATGTAGGGTCCCAGCGTGAGAAATTGACCTTTAATCAGTCTCACTCCTGCATTGGAGGGAACATGCATGCTCTTGCCCTCATCGACCCGCTCTTTGATGCTATCGGGTGTGTAAAGATGCCAGATGGAATCGTGGCGGTCAAAGTTGATCGAGGCAACGGAAATGGCAAGCAGCGACATCAAACGCCGCCCACCACTCACCGAGAGATGAATGTGATCGCCTTGCCGCTTAAGCGTGCTGATAAGAACATGCAACGTGTTCAGCGTACCATCGGCCTGCGTATCATCGACAATATCGTCAATTGGCTTGCCATCAAGTTCTAAGACCTGAGAACGAAAATGAATCGTGCGTCCAGCCGTTTGATAGAAATCACTAGCAAATTCCTGTGTGAGACGGTGCAGGGAATGTTGTAAGCGTGCGGAAACCGCTTTGGGATGAAGCACAATCACATCACTGATGGGAAAATCTGCTTGCAAGAGGAGATCAAGCGTAATGGTGACGATCTGTGGTTGTCCGCCTAATGTGGCGACAAGCACATGACGATGCTCTGGCACAAAACACTCCTTATCTTTTCGGAGGCGAATCATGGGAACACGCTTGCCTGCTGTCTTGCTTGGTGGACCACCACATGCAGGAAAATCGGTCCTCTTATACAATCTCACGCACGCATTACAAGAGCGTGGTGTGCGTCATTATGCTATTCGTGCCTGTCCCGATGGCGAAGGCAATTGGTCGCAGGAACGCGATGCCGAAACAGTCAGCGAAATCCGTCGCAAAGGCGTCTGGACACCAGAATTTTTGGAACGCATTACCTTTAACGTGCAGCATCGCTGTCTTCCCTTCCTCGTCGATATGGGAGGCCATCCACAAGCAACAGAACTACCCCTCTTCCGTCAATGCACACACGCCGTTCTGCTCCTACGTGCCGACAAGCCCAATTCAACGTCTCTCTGGCAAGACATGATGAAGGAGGCAAATCTGTTTTCGCTTGCGCACTTGACCTCACAACTACAAGGGACCTCTGCCATCTTATCACATACCACGCCCCTCCTCGGCACACTCACGGGCCTTGAGCGTCAATCACAAGCGATACGCGAAGACGAGGTATTTCTCGCAGTAGTGCAGCGTATCGAGGACCTTTTCAATTCCTATGCTCCGCGAGACCTGGAACGCGCATTTCTTGAACAAGCTCCAAGCGAACCAATAAATCTCCCCGCGTTAGTGCGCACCTATACTTCTAGTGCTTGGTGGGAACCAGGAATGCTGGCTTCCCTGTTGAAGAGTTTACCGGAAAATGTTCCGCTCTCGCTTTATGGCAAGGCTCCCAACTGGCTCTACGCCGCCCTTGCTATACATGCACCTCAGCATCCCTTGTTTCTTTTTGACCCCAAACTCCCATTTGGCTGGGTACAGCCTGCGTGTGCCTATCTTGGTGAGCCGCAATCGCCCGAAGTAACTCTCAAGAAGGACCTGTATCCAGGCATGACAGTGTTGCGGCTCACCTTTCCCTACGACCGGATTGAATACTTTCAGCCCGATCCTCTGGCCTTTCCCCATGTTCCACGCGAGAAAGGATTGGTTCTTGATGGTCGCATTCCATACTGGTTGCTCACAGCCCTTGTGCGTCTCTATACACAAGCAGGTGTGCCGTGGCTTGCCATTCGCCATATTCCCCCAGCAACACGCGATGGTTCAGATAAAA
>CAXTWV010000528.1:0-2204 GCA_964248005.1 uncultured Ktedonobacteraceae bacterium
TTCTGTATCAAGAAGAACGTCCGACGATGGATCAAGCGGCACATCAGTTGGTACAACAAGCGAAAGAGTTCGATATCAATCAGTACATGAAACGCTTTGCATAGCAATATGCATGTTTGACAAGAAACGCTCCCTCTCTCACCACAGTGAAAGAGGGAGTGTTTCTTTTTGTGTACGGATGTTTTTATAATGAGTATGGTTGAGTTTGAGCCGGGGCTTGCACGGAGTTGATTACAGCCTGTGAAAACTTTTCGCCACATGGACTGCAAAACACACCGCTCTCATTATGGAAGCTGCCACCGATAGCCGTCAGTTGACGCTCAGCAGGTTTGCCACACCATTCGCAAGCACTCCCACGAGGAGCGAAATCGACGGAAACAGGGCGGCGGAATTCGTTACTGGTCATGAAGTTTCCTCCTATGAAATGCTGATCGTACACAAGGCGTATACGACTGGAATAAAGAACAGCACACAGGGGAATTTCGCATCTCGTGGAAATCTGATTTGTTTATCAAAAGTCACAGCGATACGACATCCACAAAACGACGCATCATTTGCGCGTCGGAGCCACATCGCTCCCAGCAAGTAACGTTTGGGGATAAGAGTGTTACCTACATAATGTGTATTATAACACGAGGTTATGTAAAATGGAAGTTTATATGAGACCAATTTTTGCGAATAGCAATGCTCGCTTCTCGCTATTCGTGGACGGGTGTTTCGCTCGCCGCGATTGGCACCGTTGGGACCTGCTCTTCCTCGGTTTCAGGTAACGCAGGAAAGCGTGAAGTGAGGATGCTACCTGCTATCCAGCCAATAGCTCCAAGTCCAATGGTTAGGCCGAGCCAAGTCAGCAACACAGTGTTGTATGGCACAGAAAAAACGGAGGCAAGCACGCCTGCGAGAATGATACCTATCGTGAGGCCAGCAGTGACGCCGATAAGACAGCCGGGGTGGGCAAGATTGCGCCCACGAAATCGTTTCATCATGATGAATATATTTGTACCTTTTTATTTTTTGATTATATGATAGATGATAACGCGCTTCATAAGAGTCGTCAAGATACTTTTATACAATTGTGCGTCGATGCACAACCATATTCACGCCATTTCGAGGTCGTATCGTCACTGTTTTTAACGGATCAGGTTCGATGATTTGGTCGGGAACCAACTCAAATTCGACGTGTTGCGCAAGTGTCACAAGCAGGAGATGTCCCTCCATCATAGCAAAGTGATTGCCGATACAGACACGTGGACCTGCACCAAACGGCATGTAGGCATAGCGCGGTAGTTTCTTCTCATTTTCTAAGCATCGCAAAGAGATGGTAGTTACTGCGCGGTCTTGCCTCCATCGACAGGAAGAACTTGACCTGTGATATAGCTTGCGGCATCTGATGCCAGGAAGAGAACAGCAGGAGCTAACTCTCCTGGTTGTCCAATACGCTTCATTGGCATTATGTCGGCGACGGTTGCCTCGGCACGTTGCAAAATCGCTTCCGTCATGCGTGTCCTAAACATGCCTGGGGCAATTGCGTTTACACGGATGTTATGTGTTGCCCACTCGATAGCTAATGCACGCGTCATATTGATGACAGCCGCCTTACTTGCATTATACCCAACAGTATTCAACTGTCCACCACTCAGTCCGGCGATAGAGGCAATATTTATTATAACGCCTTTGTTGCGTTCGAGCATGTGACGCCCAACTGCTTGTGACATTAGGAATGTACCTGTGATATTAGCGTCGAGCACTTGTCGCCAACGCTCTAAAGGCATATCTTGTGCAGGCGTTCCCCACGTAAGACCTGCGTTATTGATAAGAACATCAATATCACCACAGTTCGCCAGCGTCTGTTGTACAGCGTTCTCAACAGCAGAAGCATCTGCCACATCGCAAATCATAGCAAATACCTTTATGCCTTGTGCCTGTAATTGCTGTTCAGCCTCGTGCAGCCATTGTTCACGACGGGCGGTGATTACGACGGTAGCACCCGCAGTGCCGAATGCTTGTGCAATCTCAAAACCGAGACCACGTGAACCACCTGTCACCACTACCACTTCTCCTGAAAAATCAAATGTTACATTGCCCATAAAGAACCTCCCTGTCCTCTTTCGCTAGCATAGACGGTGTAGAGGTAAGAATTTGGCACCGAGCTACAGCTTGCGATGGAGTATCGTACAATGTTATCATCATAGTAATTATCGTCT
>CAXTWV010000529.1:0-2194 GCA_964248005.1 uncultured Ktedonobacteraceae bacterium
CCTTTGACGGCGATCAAGTCTTTGATGGCAATAGGAATGCCGTGAAGTTGACTGCGATAGAGGCCAGTGCGCAACTCGTTTTCGGCTTTATCGGCGGCTTCGAGTGCTTGTTCGCGCATAACCGTCACATATGCCTGGATATCGCTCTCTTGCTCATCTATACGTTCAAACATCTCTAAAACGAGTTCAGTTGGAGTAATCAGCCCTGAATGTATCTCCTCGGCGGCTTCACGTATGGACATGTAAGGCATTGCTATAACTTCCTTCTTCATCTCTTGGTTATGCTTCCCAAGTACGCGGGAAGGTGAGTTCATTATAGCAAACCTGACGATGGTTTGGCATTGTAAAGAAGAGGAGGCCGAGCGTGAAGTGCATAAAATCGAATTTCTGGAATGAGGGCAGTTTCATGAGTACGTTTCCTCCAAGCGAAGAGCATTTTCAATGTAGAACACATGAAACGATGGTGGTTAAGACAAACAAAGGGTGATAATGAGGAGGCCAATTGGCCGATACTGTACACTAAACAGAGGAGATTACCATGAAACAAAAGCCGTACAATGTAATTGGTTTGGTTTTCAATCTGCTTGCACTGGTATGTGCTGCACTGTTCTTTACAACAAATTTTGTGCGTTCCTACGAGTTGGCTTTTACTATCTTGATGATTATTGCAGCCATTTTTTACGTACTCTACGCTTTTCAGGTATTTAGAAAGTAGTGTCTCCTGCATAGATATCTTTCCTCTTAGCATTGTGACACGAACAGAGGAAAAAGTGTATGTGATAGAGACAGCTTCACTGAACCAAACACAACAGTAACAACCTAGTAATAGACAAGGAAGCAGACGCTATATAAAATCATGAGAGGGAGCACTTTGGTATGTCATATTTTTCTGACATTCACTCGGTTATTATCGTTGGAATCATTTTCCTGGGAGCATATTGTCTATTATCATTAAAGAAATTTGTGAGTGCAGCTCCTGAACAAAAGCGACAACGTCTTAAAATGTTTGCTTTCACTTTAGTTGTTTTTGCCTTGCTTATAATATTACAAATCTTTTATCGGTCTGCTACAGGTCTTTTAAAGTAGGAAATAGTAGTTACGTATCTATCATTCATAAGGAAGAGAAACAAAAACAATGGACATTCTCTCATACTTTGCTGACGGTTTTTTTGTCTTCTTTACCGTGTTGACATTCTGTATAGGTGTTGTCGCCTACTGGCGACCTCACTATCACAACTACAAAACGCTCATTGCTCTCATTGCACTTGTTCTCCTTACTCTGATTGAACTATTCTTGATCGTTGCTCAAGCACGTTCTATTATTCCAGTACGAAAGAGCAGTTCCAGTTTGTTCTTGGCAATCTTTGCACTTACAGCATCCATCAACATATCAGCGTTTGCTACTCGCTCGATGAAAGGACGTGGCTGGCGCATCTTCAGAATGGGCTATATGATTGCCGCAGTCGTATTTGCTCTCTTCACAGCCATTGCGTATGTATACAATCTGTAGCAGGGATACACCTATTCTCCACCACCCTAACCGTTGTATGGTATAGTTATGGCAACACTATTATTATCTCCTCAGTGACGAGGAGTCACAAGGAAGAAGCAATGGAACATCGTTACGCACTCATTGTTGGCATAGACAACTATACAGATACAGAACATTTCGTGCATTTACCGTTCGCGCAGGCCGATGCACGCGCTTTATACGATCTTTTGATAGACCCGGAGCGCGGAGGCTGGCGTCCAGAGGATGTTGTGTATCTTGAGGGAGCCGGAGCGAACCGCGACGAATTGGAAAGCCAGTTACGCGACCTATTTCTGGTTCGCGCACAGGCAGACGATCTCGTCCTCTTTTATTTCGCGGGCCATGCCTTTCTCGATGCCGCGACACAGGATGGCTATCTCGCCCTTCAAACTACACATGCCGAACGGCCAGTGACCGGTCTGCATGTGCCAACTCTTGTCGATCACTATTTATATGACTCGAAGGCTGGCAATATCCTTACCCTACTTGATATCTCACACGCTGGCATCAACTGGCGGCAACGACGAGATCAGGAGGACGCCTATCCGCTCTTTGGGCAATCCCTGCTCGATCTGCCTAGAGACAAGGGACGTGTCCTACTGACCTCGCATCGTCTCGCCGAGGTCTCACAGGAGCAGATGGAGCAAGGCTATGGCGTGTTTA
>CAXTWV010000530.1:0-2190 GCA_964248005.1 uncultured Ktedonobacteraceae bacterium
ATCCCGTCTTTGAGGCAAAAGAAGGTCATGAACATTATGCCGCCTGCCACTTTGCCGATAAGGTGACTCCGAACTAGTGGAGTAGGAGACGAAGGTGTAGTGACTCCCTTTGTTGACAGTACACTCATTGAAGTGTTCCTGTCTAATTCTTAGGGTCACTACATCGTTCCTATAGGATATCCTATACGAATGCCCCAACGACGTATTGTCTTATTGATAACACACTTTGGCATAGCAAATGTCCATACTTCCCATAAACCCCAACCACCTATATATTTTGTTTGTATTGTGGAAGGTATGTGTATTCTGTGCCTCTCTTGATGATAAAAAATTATGCAATAAGTTTTGTCTGGCACTAAAGAATCGCCTTGTCTCATTTGTATATACGAATGTACTTGACCATCCTCTTGTTTAAAAAATGTTCCAGATCGATTAAGTTCTTTGGTACTACCAATCAATTTCATGCAATTACTCGGACCTGTATTTTCAATCTCCCTTCTATTTTTGCTTTTTGGTACAGAAACATTTTTTGAAGCACATGCATCCACTCGTGATGGATTTTGTGGGGGAATAGCAGTGGTAGGAGATGTTGATGGTGTTTCTGATACCCTCGAACCATTTGTAAACACAAGCTTTCGTTCTCTCAATTCATGGAGTAGTTTAGGTGATAATTTGTCTCCAATTTCAATACCATATTGGCTAAGGAATGTAACACCGTTACCTCTTAACTGATATGTAATATGTTTTCCATATATATGTGTTTTTATAATATGGTTTCCGTCATTCGTTATTTCTAGTGTCGGCATTATTTACTCCTTGATAGTCATGCATAATACCAGTTTAACGACTCTTACCAAATCACTATATGCTGTAGCGTCATTCTTAGCGCAACTACCAACCAATTTTCAAGAATATTGGAAATTGGGTCATAACTGGGATGGATTCGCAACCAAAAAGTGTTCTTTATCGTATATACTAGTAAGAGTAGCTAAAAGAAAGCTACTTTCCTACTTTGGTCATAAGGGGACATCACTATGCAAGATCCACGACCCGCTCAGCACCGCTCAAGTGGTGCAAAAGCTATTACTATTGATGAGCGTGCGATTGCCGCACGGTATCGCGTCCTTCAAATTGTTGCACTTCTCCTCTCCGCTGGTTTTGCTCTCGGTCTCCATCTCGTATTCGGACGCTAGAGCATCTCCTCAACGGAGTATTCATAGAAAAATAAAAGCAGGTACCTGACAAAAGGTGCCTGTATGTGTTTTTGGAGAAACTTTTCTTCCTTTGTCCTACTCACTTGCACAATTCCGAGATAATGAAGTACAATCAATAGTATTGTGACCATCCATGTAGTCAACGGAGTAGTGCAAATCATGAGTACACCTTTTTCTCGCTCGTTCTCATCAGAGCCTACTCGTGATACCGCATCTCACAAACGCTTGATTGTGACAGCTAGCGTCACAGCCTTCGCGATTCGCGATTGGTCCCTGTGGGTGTTATTACGTGAAGGACCATGGGGACCACCGATGCGGCTCGTACTTGGCACTGAGTCGGTGACAGACGCGGTAGAACGCACACTTGATGCCTTGTTGCTCTGGCCTGCCCATGCCCCACTTGTACAGATGAAAGCAGGCTGGCAAGAGCAACAAGTTTCAGTATGGGGAAGCGCGGAACAAGGTGCTGCTGTCTCGCTTATTCATAGCGTTCTATTGCGTGCAAACTATGACGAATTACGTCCACACCTGCATCAGCATTCCATACCAAGCTTACGTGTTAGCTGGGTGCCAGTCGCAGAGATTGAGTTAGGACGAAGGATGATTGATCCCGATGTTTTTCCAGGCGTACAAACCGCACTACATACCCTGCGTTCACAAATACAGCGCAATCCAGAAATCGTGCTGCGCTTCCTTGCGGATATGGATACGATGCGGGCGACAGAGACGGATACTGCTATCCCAAAATATGAGGGTCTCGAGGGAAACGAGCTGCATCAGATGGTAGCATCTAAAGAACCAGTGACGGGGAATGGTATACTAACACTGGCTGAGGCAACTCTGCTTTATCGTGCGTTCTTCCCACTAGAGGAGCAGATTGACCTTTCAAATTTGCGACGACGTTTTTTGGCAACCGACACATTGGAACTGATGAATGAAGAGCGTCCTGTACGTGGGCGTGAAATGGATTGGCGAC
>CAXTWV010000531.1:0-2175 GCA_964248005.1 uncultured Ktedonobacteraceae bacterium
TACGAGTTGTAAATGGGCCCAGCTGGGATCGAACCAGCGACCAAGGCGTTATGAGCACCCTGCTCTAACCGCTGAGCTATAGGCCCCCGTGGAACGCATTATAGCATACCCTCTTTCCCTTGTGAAGGGGTAATGTATGCAGCGTTAGTATGAGACGGACAGCTAGCTGTCCGTCTCATACTAACGCTGCATACATTACCCGATATGTACACTTCACATCCTGTCAATTTGTGCTATAATACTCGCAAACGCACGGTTCTGCTCACCCTGTGCGAGCAGGGCGCAGAAAAGGATTTCTGGATTTCCAACTGACATCTTGTACGACTACAGGACCGCGCTCTCTCTGTATGTGTAGCGCGGTCTCATTTTTTCTAGTCTAGGAGCGTTCAATGGTGAATGAAGTCACTATTCGTATTGGTGGCGAGTCGGGTGAGGGCACTATCTCTGGTGGTGATATT
Source organism: uncultured Ktedonobacteraceae bacterium (assembly GCA_964248005.1). Classification (GTDB taxonomy): domain Bacteria; phylum Chloroflexota; class Ktedonobacteria; order Ktedonobacterales; family Ktedonobacteraceae; genus JBBQVS01. Next base: position 459 of record CAXTWV010000531.1, read on the forward strand.
CTCGCGCTTGCCGCCGCACGTTGGGGGTATCATGTGTATACCTTCCGTACCTTCCCTGCCGAGATTCTTGGTGGCCCCTGTCTTTTCCAGGTACGTATCAGCGATGCACCCGTAAAGTCAATGGGCGATTTTGCAGATGTGCTGATTTGTCTAAATAAAGAGGCATACGACCGCAATATCAGCGATCTTCGCCCCGGTGGTGTACTTATCTATGATCCCTCTGATTTTACGCTTGAAGCAAACGATAAAATCGCCTACGCCATTCCCTTCAACGAAATCGCGCGTAAAGAGGTACAACTCTTTCAAACGAAGAACATGGTCATGCTGGGAGCAATCTCAGGACTATTCGGTCCTCCAATAGAAGCTATCATTCAGGTTGTCCAGTCAAAGCTTTCCAAATCACGCAAATCAAATGACACGTTGATGGAAAAGAATATGCTGGCATTGGATGTCGCGAAGAAATATGTCACGGAACGCATCACGAAACAAGATCAGTACCGCTTAGGACCTGTTGAGAAGGCTGATCGCGTCGTACTGAACGGAAATCAGGCGGTCGTGGCTGGTGCATTAGCGGCACAGTGTCGCTTCTTCGCGGGCTATCCGATTACGCCCGCAAGCGATATTATGGAGGCATTGGCGAAGGAACTGCCACAAGTTGGTGGTACCTTCTTACAAGCCGAAGATGAGATGGCAGCATTGGCAGCCGTTTTAGGAGCATCATATGGTGGTGTGCGTTCGATGACGGCAACCTCCGGCCCTGGCTTTTCGCTGATGACCGAGTTGATCGGGCTTTCGTCGATGGCGGAGTTGCCAGCAGTGATTGTCGATGCTCAACGTTCTGGTCCAAGTACAGGTATGCCGACAAAAATGGAGCAATCCGATCTCAGCTTTGCGCTCAACGGCGGACATGGTGATGCGCCACGTATCGTTATCGCCCCCGCAAATATTGCTGACTGCTACCATCTCATGATTTTAGCATTCAACATGGCAGAACGCTACCAGATGCCGGTGCTCTTCTTGACCGATCAATCGCTGACAGCTCGCGTGGAAAGTGTTGAGCGAAGTGTGTTCCAGATACAGCCGTTGCAAGAGCGCGTTCAACCACAGCAGCAAGAGCTTGTTGGTGCTGGACAGACCTACTCGCGCTATGCATATAGCGAAAGTGGTATCTCGCCAATCCCTACTCCTGGAGCAGGTGCGCCTGTTTATACCGCAACAGGTTTGGAACACGACGAGCATGGACATCCTGATTATGAGCCAGAAGACCATGTGGCAATGACGCAAAAACGGTATCGCAAACTCGAAACCGCTGCTGAGGAGCTACCTGCGCCTACCCGCTATGGTGATGACGATGCACTTATTGGTATTATCGGCTGGGGTTCGACCGAAGGCGCGATTCAAGAGGCCGTAGATCATGCACGTAGAAACGGTTATAAAGTAGCTTCTCTACATCCAAGAGTTCTTTCTCCACTTCCAGACCAAACAATTCGTACCTTCATTGGTTCGGTACGTAAAGTGATCGTTGCGGAATGTAACTATTCGGGACAACTAGCAAACCTGTTAGGCGCGAAATACGGTCTGCAAGCTATTCGTGTTAATAAGTTTGGCGGTATTCCCTTTACTGCTGCTGATATCTTCCAGGCTATCGAGGAGGTCCACCCATAATGACGCAATCTGTGATCAATCCTACACCAAAAGATTATAAGAGCGAGGTAAA
>CAXTWV010000532.1:0-2145 GCA_964248005.1 uncultured Ktedonobacteraceae bacterium
GCTGTTGTTGGCTCACGATACACTGTCCCTTCAACCCTATTTTTCGTAGTATACTCTACCTATCATCTACGTACAAGTAGTATCATTACGTATTAGAAAGAGAAATTACCTCATGTACATTCCACAATTCCAGGACGTGTTGCTGGCACAGCGACAGATACGCCCATATTTGCAGCGTACTCCGCTTTACTCATATCCTGCTATCAACGATTTGATTGGTACGAGTGTCTATATCAAACACGAGAACTATCATCCTGTAGGCGCGTTCAAGGTACGTGGTGGCGTGAACCTTGTATCACAGATGAGCGTGGACGAACGAAAGCGTGGCGTCATCGCGGCCTCGACGGGCAATCATGGGCAGTCGGTAGCCTATGGAGCGCGACTGTTTGATGTTCAATCACGTATCGTGGTACCGGAGGGAGCCAATCCAGGCAAGGTTGCCGCGATGCAAGGCATGGGGGCCGAAGTCTTGTTTCATGGCGTGAACTATGACGAGGCAAAATTATATTGTGAACAACTCGCGCAAGAGCATGGCTATCGCTATATCCACTCTGGCAACGAGCCTCTTCTCATTGCAGGTGTCGCGACAGGCATTCTTGAGATGATGGAAGATGAGCCAGGCATAGAAGTTATCTTCGTTGCTATTGGCGGTGGAAGTGGCGCGGCAGGTGCATGTATTGTCGCCAATGCTATCAACTCGGATATTCAAGTTATCGGTGTGCAAGCCGAAGCTTCATCGGCAGCCTATCTTTCCTGGAAACAACGTAAGCTTGTAGCTGCTCCCAATCACACCTTCGCCGATGGCCTCGCAACAGGTAGTGCGTTTGAGTTACCTCAAGCCATTCTTTGGGACAAACTCGATGATTTTCTCCTTGTAAGTGAAGAGCAGATATTACAGTCGATGGTCTGGATGATTGAACGAGCGCACACCTTAGCTGAATCTGCTGGCTCGGCCCCACTTGCAGGGGCGTATCGTATGCGTGAGCAATTGCATGGCAAGAAGGTTGGAATTGTCTGCTCTGGTGGTAACATTTCGTTAGCGCACTTGAAACGTGCTCTAGCATCTGTTTAGATACTAGTCTCCCTCAAAAAATATAGGAGGTATCCAATGGCAACCGTGACAACAGCAACATCCGAGAAAAAGCCTATCAGGTGGCAGACACTATGGAATGTCCTGGTAGCAGTGTTCTTTCTAGCACTAGTCGTAGGAGTTGTGGGCGATTATTTTATCTTCAAGGGCAACAATATTTTAGGCTTCAAAGAAAATGGAACCCTGTGGAACTGGTTACAGCTCTTAAGTGCGCCAGTTTTTGTGACGGCATTACCGCTTATATTTAAAGGGCCACAGACTCAAACTGATCACAAAGCCGACGAACAACAGACGCAGACGGATCTCAAAGTAGAAGAGAATCGCCAGCAGGCAGCAGCACTGGAAGCCTACCAGGATCACATATTGCAATTATTACTTGATAGAAACTTGAAAGAATCACAGCCAGAAAGTGATGTGCGAGAGGTGGCGAGAGCACGAACCCTGGCAGTGCTGCGGCGAGTAGGTAAAAATCGTAAAGGAGACGTGGTACAGTTCCTCCACGAGGCCGGACTCATCTACAAAGGCAAAGCGATTGTTGATCTGCGCGGTGCTGATCTAAGCGGGGCTGACTTGAGCGATGCTAAATTGAACGGTACCGAGTTGAGTGGAGTTGACTTAAGTGGTGCCACACTGAAGAGAACGGTCCTAAAATGGGCCGACTTGAGCAATGCTGACCTGACAGGAGCCGATTTCAGTGAAGCTAACTTGAGTGAAGCTAACCTGAGTGGTGCTACCTATACTAAGGAACAGCTGAGCACTGCCCAGCCATACAATCAAAGGAGTGTGTCCTAGCATAATAGATGGATTAAACACCTGATTCATGTTACAATGGGAAAAATGAAAAATGCTAGCATAGTACAGAATAATACACAAGCAAGAAAGAACATGAACGAATACGTAGTGGTCGGGCAAGAGACCCCAGAAATACCGGAAACACAGCTAGGATCGGCGGCGTTGGAGAGCATCGAGACGTTTAAAGCACGCTATCCTTTCCCCATTGACCCATTTCAACTTGAAGCGATTGCTCATCTTGCCGATGACCAGTCCGTGATGGT
>CAXTWV010000533.1:0-2140 GCA_964248005.1 uncultured Ktedonobacteraceae bacterium
GGCCCCGTTTTACCAGGATTGGTACTCCCTTTGGGAATTCCCGTTCCAGTACCAGTTCCAGGATTGCTGGGTGGTTTCTTTTGTCCTGGTGCAGTCGTACTTCCTTGCGCGGTTTGGGTGTGAGTGGTAGACGGTGGTAGAAGATGGGCAAGGTTCATCTTGCCTGCAATTAATGCACCAGCCGCAACGACACTTCCGGCTGCAAGGGTCGCAATGACACGTCTTCGTCCCACATTATTGCGTGACCGTTTCGCTGGACGAATACGCATTACTGGCTCGGATGACAGCTCCTGTTTGTGTTGCTCCATCGACTTTTTCTGTTCTTGATTTGGGAGTTGCTGTGACGCTTCTTGTGTTCTTGCCAACGGTGCCGAGGCCAGTGAAGGTGTTTGTATCCACCATGCAGGTGTATTCATGGGATCAGCATCACTAGTCGTTGGTATCACTGGGGGAATGTCCTGTTTATATTGCGCCGATTGTGCGAGTTCGCGTGTCCGTGCAACGGCATCAGCTTGAGCAGGTTGTTGTAAGAAGTTGGTAGAAGGTGATGGCACAGTAGGTGGTACCACAGGCTTTACAGTAGGTGTGTGTTGTGAAGGTCTGACAGCAGCGACACGTCCGGTTACAACGGGTGGAAGAATTTGCCAGCCTTCGCTTGTAGTAGGAAGAGGCTTAGCAGGTGTAGCTTGTGGTTGCACAGCGTTGTTTCCAGTCGAGGCGCGGGGTGTGAGAAGTTTGCCCGTCACAATCGGTGGCATCAATTGCCATCCACCAATAGAAACTGCTTCTTCTGGTACATTTTGCAAATTATATGTTGATTTTGGCTCATCCAGCAAGAATGCTGTCTCGTTGTCCGGTGTAGTTTGCGGTCTGCTGACAATACCTTTACACACCTGCGCGAAGGCTTCGACCAGTTCACTCACACGCTGAAAACGCTGGCCTGGATCGTGTGCAAGGGCATGGTTAATGACAAGTTCCATCGCAATAGGAATATCAGGACAGAGCTTATGAAGCGATGGCAAGGGACGTTGCACATGCTGCATAGCGGTATCGAGAGGTGATGTGCCTGTAAACGGCGGTTTGCCACTGAGGAGTTCAAACAGGATGACGCCCAGTGCGTAAATATCGGAGCGTGGATCAATTGGTTGTCCCTGCACCACTTCTGGCGCGATGTAGGTTGATGCGTAGAGGAACGTATCCGCGATACTCAAGAGATACGAATATGGTTGATCATTTTGCTCAATGCCACGCATTTGCAGCATGTGTACCAGACCAAAACCAGCGACCAAAAGGCTCTGGTCGGCCCCCAAGAGAATATTAGCAGGTTTCAATGTTCCATGAACAATGCCTTTGCGATGTGCATATTCCAGTCCAGCAGCGACTTGTTGCAGAACTTCGAGGGCATAAGTGGGCGTGCAGCGTCCTTGCTGTTTCAAAATATCAGCGAGGGAGCCATTGGTCATATAGGGAGTGATGAGATAAGGGTAGCCAAATTGCTCGCCGTATTCGTGAATGGGCAAGAGGTTTCGATGGCTGAGCGCGGTCAAGGCTGCCGCTTCTCTGATGAAGCGTTGAGAGAAGCGTGTGCGCGTGTCAGCAGGAAAGCGATCAGGGATAATAAAGGTGGTCAGGGCGGCGGCGGCATTTTGGGTTGGGTGTTGAGCCAGATAGACCGCGCTCAAACGTCCACGCCCTAGTAGGCTTTTCACCTTGTAATTACCTACGGTTTGTCCTACGAGTTGATCGGTTGATACAGTTTGCATGAAGGCTCCCCACAAATTTTTTCTATAACGTACATTTTGATTTTACATACTGTATCAATGTAGGTCAATGTGATACGTTAAAAATAGGACTTGTGTCTTTTTATGGATATAAATAAACGTTAAGAAACCTAGAATAGGGACAATTTAGTTGATGGATTCAGGAATCTGGTGGGACGCAATGATGTGGTTTAACATTGGTACGGATATCTGTAGGGACCGATTTATCACGTCCTTGTTGGCGGTCGATATGCCAACAAGGACGTGATAAATCGGTCCCTACAACCGACCGACGTATTTACAATATTAGCGTTTGGCGGTGTGGATGGCGCGTAGGACGCGTTCGGGGGTAAGCGGAAGTTGGCGTATACGAAAGCCGA
>CAXTWV010000534.1:0-2119 GCA_964248005.1 uncultured Ktedonobacteraceae bacterium
CGTCTGGTCCCTGTTCATGGGCACAATTGTACTCTGTAGCAACGGGTGATGTGATTCAGCAGGGGGGCTCGAGGAGAGGCGCTTTAATGCTTATGCTGGATGACACGCATCCTGATGTAGAAGAGTTCATTACGGTCAAAAAAACAGCGGGCAAAATCGAGCACGCGAACCTTTCTGTTGCCATTTCCGATAAGTTTATGGCTGCGGTCAAAGACGATGCCAAGTGGGACCTGATGTGGCAAGGTGAGGTCAAGAAGACGATTCGCGCTCGTGATCTATGGGATTTGATTTGTAAGTCGGCGTGGGAGTCCGCAGAGCCGGGCATGGTGTTTATGGATCGGTACAATACTGAGTCGAACACCTGGTACTATGAAAACATTCGTTGCGTGAATCCATGTGTTACAGGTGATACACTTGTTTCTACAGAATATGGATATACACTCGCTCGTGACTTACAAGTAGGAATGAAAGTCCGCACCCCTGCTGGACTTAAGCCTATTGAAAAAATGTATAACAATGGCCTTCAACGCATCTATCGTGTGGCTTTTTCCGATGGGGGCTATCTAGAAGGTACCGCCGATCATAAGCTGAAGGTTGTACGCGGCAAGAAATATCAGTGGGTTCCTATTAACGAGCTAAACGAAGGTGATAAGGTTCTAGTCGTAGCAAATGAATCTTTTGGGCCTCGGCAAAATCTTCCACAAGAAGCAATGGAGTATATTGCCAAACGAGAACTCAATACATCAAACTTCTATGACCGTAAGCTTGGTTTAATCGTTGGGGCAGTAATAGGCGATGGTACACTTCGCGATTTACCGAATGGAAACAGTCATTCCTATCAATGTAAAGTTGCCTTCGGTATACAGGAAAATGGTTGGTATGATACGTTCACAAAACTGATGACTGATATGAACATACATACACATCGTACTGTTTCCGAAAAAGAGTTCCCCGTTGGAGGCGGGGGCGTTGCAGTCAAACATTCCTCAGTGCGACTGGAGTGCTATAAACTAGCGTCCTTATTGATACGCATTGGTTTAACACCTAATATAAAGGCTCCAAAAAAGACTATTCCTACAGCTTTCATGAGCATGGAAAAAGAATTCCTCGCTGGCGTCCTTGATGGCCTTTTCTCGACAGATGGCAGTGTGCTTATGAAACAGGATAACCCGATGTTGCGCTTTCATACATCATCACAAGAATTAGCGCAACAGGTACGATTAATTCTGCTACAGTTTGGTATTCATGGACGCATTTATCGCGCAACTCGCGATGAAGATTTAGAGTATGACGGTCGTTCGATGTATGGCACAGGCGAGAAGTATGATGTTGTCATTATGAATGAGGGCATCGCTCGCTTCTATGCCGAGGTTGGCCTAAGTCATCCTGAGAAAGCAGCACGTTTGAAAGAGGTTGCTGAGAACTGGCATTACTATGGTGGTTCATGGACAGCATCAGTCGTCTCTATTCAGGATACTGAGCGCGAGGAAGAAGTTTACGACCTCTACGAACCTGACACGCTTACTTGGATCACAAATGGTTACTGCTCATTCGATTGCGGGGAGCAAGGTTTGCCGCCTTTCGGCGTGTGCAATCTTGGAGCGTTGAATTTGTCTGCTTTCGTGCAGAACGGGCATATGGATTGGGTGCATCTGGCGGAGATGAGCAAGGTGGCGATGCGCTTCCTGGATAATGTGGTTGATGCGAACGAGTACTTCATTAAGGAAAATGAAGAGGCACAGATGGGGACACGTCGTACTGGACTTGGTACGATGGGACTTGCAGACGCATTGATTAAGATGAAGGTTGCCTATGGGAGTGATGAATCTCTGCCGATTATCGAGCGCATCTATGCAACCATTCGTGATGCTTCGTATGAGGCGTCAGCGGATAATGCGGCTGAAAAGGGCGTGTTCCCGATGTTTGACCGCGAGAAGTATATGCAGGGACACTTTATTCAGCGTTTACCAGAGCAGATACAAGCAAAAATCGAAAAGCAGGGTATTCGTAATGCGGTATTGTTGACTCAGGCTCCAACGGGTACGACGAGTTTGCTGGCTGGTGTGAGTTCTGGTATCGAGCCGGTCTATGACTTCGCGATGATACGCCGTGACCGCAC
>CAXTWV010000535.1:0-2117 GCA_964248005.1 uncultured Ktedonobacteraceae bacterium
TGAATATTTTTTCTATTATTATGCAATGCCGTTTTCCTCGCTATACCATTTACGGGCGTAGACAAACATTTCGCGGAGGGCGCGTAGAATAACCGAGAGTTTCGCACCCGTTGCGCGTCCAGCTCGGCGTGGCAGGTGGCGTACTCCTACTTCTATACTTGTGCGACCAGAGCGTGCAAGCTTATATAACATCTCGGTGTTAATCATCGCCCCGCGTGTTTCCAAACGTTGTTCCTGGAAGAACTCGGAGCGATATAACTTGAAGGCACAGTCGATATCACGAACGCACACGCCGAACATGAAACGTACAAGTTGTTTCCAACCCCACGCGTTCAGTTTGCGCATCCACGTATCTTGTCGATCTATACGATACCCTAGTACCGCGTCATACTCTTCAATCAGAGGAAAGAACCGCGCCAGATCATGAATGTCGAACTGTCCGTCGGAGTCCATGAAGAACGCAGTCTCTTTGCTCACCGACTCGAAGCCTGTCACCAGTGCCGCCCCATAGCCCTTGTTCATCGGATGCGTAATCAACCGAACACGTGCATCATGCTCGGCGATATCCGCGACAATCTTCCCCGTAGCATCTTTGCTACCATCGTTGACCACGATTACTTCAAAGTTACAGTTCCAATTGCTCAACGCCGTCGTCACCCTCGCCAATGTATCCGCTATCAGTGCCTCTTCGTTATAAGCAGGCAATACAACTGATAAGCTGCGTGGTGTCATAAACAGGTGTGGACGTGCAGGAGGCAGAAGCAGTTCTGTATTACGTTCGCTGTGCGTAAACACTGTGAAACGCATTCCTATATACGAAACCAGGAATGAGCAGGCTATCGCACTCACCTTCGCGCCGTTTGTCCATAGGATGCCATCAAGCGAGAGTCGTGTAAGCAAGCTTGTTGCCAGTAACAGGAACAGGTCATTACACAGAATACCCAGACCTGTCACGATGGCAAAGCGCGTAAGCTGTTGGCGTGTTACCTGCGAATGTTGCTCGAACGTCCAGAGCTTATTGCAGTAAAAGCTATTCGCCGCACCAATCAGGTAGGCCAGCGAGTTATAAACCAGTAACGTCGTCGCGTTCTGTGTCGGCATCATCCACAACAAAAGATTGAAGGCCAGAATATCAACGACGGTATTGAGGCCGCCCACAAAACCGAAGCGCAACAATTGTGTCCCTAGCAACAACCACGAACGTCCTTGTGCGGGTGCGGAAAGCGTGGCTTTCATCATGAAGAATATGCTCCTGTTGTATGTTTTTCAAATTTGCCTACAAAATCTGTCAACGTTCTTGTGTCTGGCCCTGTACGGGTCTGATTTCATCACACCCTCTTGGCGATTCACGATTTGGAGGACACGTTGAAACATTCCTCAATCCTATGGAAAGAATCAGCTGGGCAAAGGGTGTGATAAAATCAGACCCGTACAGGGGTTAATGCCCCAAAGATGTGTTACACCCCTACAGTTACACCAATTTGGCATGCACTGTGGTCCGTCAAGATGCCAGCAGGCAACGGACGTGTTGGCAAGGGTGCAAGACCATTGCGGTGATAGAGTGTGAGACCTGATGGCTCTTGTACCACCATCGAAAACTGTGATTTGAATGTAGGACTGTTCAGATCGATGCTGGAGGACACGCGATCTCCTGGGAAGTTGTGAACCGCGATAATCCAATCAACTGTACCCGCAGGATTTGCTAATGCTTGGTGCCAGAGTATATTGGAACCATCGTAGATGACGTTCTTGAAGTCGATGCCCGTTTCTGGCTCGTTATAATCACCAGCCGTTACGTCTTCCAATATCTTGCCACCCGTGTAGTGTTGTATCAGGTAGGCATTGACAACGTGTGTCTGTGTACATGACAGGCCAAATTGTCCATCTTGCAGCGAGATAATGCCGTTCGTAGCGACAAACAACGTCTGTGCAAGAATGACTCCGACAAAGGCGAGTTGACCAAGAAGCTTCAGGCGAGCGTGGAGCAAGCTATAGCCACGAGCCACAAGCACCGTTAGAAAGAGGGCGGCAGGTGCGACCATCTCAGAACCATAGCGCACATTATAGAATTGTACCGCCGCCTTTGCTGGCACGGCTCCTGGTATCCACACAATCGC
>CAXTWV010000536.1:0-2115 GCA_964248005.1 uncultured Ktedonobacteraceae bacterium
CGCAGGATGTCGTGCATCCCTGCCTCAATTGTGGGCCAGTCGGTGAGCAACATGGCGGGATCGAGGTTGCCTTGAATACCACGGTCATAGCCGATTTGTGCCCATGCATCGTCGATATCCATACGCCAATCGACGCTCATAATGTCGCCGCCTGCCTCTTTCATATCGTTGACCAGCGCGGCAGCTCCTGTGCCAAAGTGAATCGAGGGCGCACCCGCACGCTTCACATCCTCAAAGATACGCGTGACATAGGGCTTGACAAACTTCCTGTATGTGCTGGGACTAAGCATACCAACCCAGCTATCAAACACCTGCACAACGTCCGCGCCAGCTCGGATCTGTGCTACGAGATAGCGTGAGACGACTTCTGTCAACTTACTCATTAGAGCGTGCCATACCTCTGGCTGCCCATACATCATGCCTTTGGCAAGCGCATACTCACGTGTAGGACGACCCTCGATGATGTAACAAGCGAGTGTGAAGGGTGAGCCAGAGAAACCAATCACGGCCTGTTTGCCATTTAACTCATGTTTGACCATACGAATCGCTTGCATGATGTAGCCCGTTGACTCCTCGGCATCAATGATGCGCAGAGCCTCCACATCCTTCATTGTGCGAACAGGATTGTGAATGATCGGTCCGACATCGGGGCGTAACTCGACCGAGATACCCATGCCTTCAAGCGGCACAACGATATCGGCAAGCAGAACTGCTCCATCAACGCCGAGTATTTGCACTGGCAAAAGTGTTACCTCTGTACACAATTCCGGTGTCTTCGCAATGGTCAAAATGTCGTGTTTGTCACGTATCTTGCGATATTCGGCAAGGCTACGTCCAGCCTGTCGCATAAACCAGATAGGAGTTGCATCAGGTTCGCGTAAATAGCAGGCATCCATAAAACGCGCCACGCCTGTATGAGCAGGAAGTGTTTGTTGTTGCATAGGGAATAGGTGTCCTTTGTATTAAAAAGAATGTATGAAATTTTTGTGTTGTGCTATTCCATATAATAGCGTGGATAGCGCGATATGACAACCACAAATCTGTGTAAATCTCTATAAGTATCTACACTATTGAAGATTTCTGTAGAGGGTCCGCTGCTCTATTGGGGCGTCAGTAATGATACTATAATAGGACAATGTGTATTTCATAGCATAGAGGAGGAACCATGTCCATATCGAACCTTGACCACTTAAAATCAGAGATAGATGAGCGTGTACCCGATCTGGTAGCGATGCGGCGCGACCTGCATGAGCATCCCGAACTGGCATTTGAAGAGGTACGCACCTCTGGTATCGTCGCGCAACGCCTACGTGCGCTAGGCTTAGAGGTGCAGACAGGCGTCGCCAAGACAGGCGTTGTTGGTCTCCTGCGGGGTGGTGCGAGCACCGAGGACGCGAAAACCATTGCGATTCGTGCCGATATGGATGCCTTACCCATTCACGAATTGAACAACGTCGAGTACCGTTCACAGACCGATGGCAAGATGCACGCCTGCGGACACGATGGGCATACCTCGATTCTGCTTACCGTTGCTGACCTTCTCAGCCAACGGCGTGCGGAATTAACAGGTAACGTCAAATTCATTTTCCAGCCAGCCGAGGAGCGCATCGGCGGTGCTGAGCCGATGGTGAAAGAAGGTGCTCTGGATGGGGCTGACGGCGTTATCGGGTTACACTTGATTAGCGATATTCCGCTTGGACGTGTGGGTGTGCGTGCCGGTGCCGTCTTTGCCAGTGCCGATGCCTTCACGCTCACCGTGAAAGGCAAGGGCGGACATGCCGCGATGCCTGAAAGTGCGATTGACCCTATTATTGCCTCGGCCCACATTATCACCGCGTTGCAAACGTTGATTAGTCGCGAGACATCGCCATTCAGCCCTGCCGTTATCACCATCGGTACTATTCATGCTGGGACTGCCTTCAACATTATCCCTGAAACAGCAGTGATGCAAGGGACAATGCGTTCTTTTAATGCTGAGCATCGTGCGAAACTCATACGCCGCATTCATGAGGTTACAACAGGTATCGCGTCTACGCTTGGCACAAGTTGTGAGGTGCATTTCGAGGACGGTTGTCCACCTTGCGTCAATGATCCCGCGATGACCGCGGTTGTCTA
>CAXTWV010000537.1:0-2108 GCA_964248005.1 uncultured Ktedonobacteraceae bacterium
CCACGAGTCCAGCAGCCACGTTGCGTGTTTCCTCGTCATATTCGCGCCAATTCATGCGAACATTGCCGTCGATAATCGCTGGCGCGTCAGGGAAATTGTTCACGGTACGCCTTAAATTCAAGAGTAGGTCCATAAAAAAGCCTCCTACTAGACGCCCATTGAGCGCCCGATAATCTCCTTTATCTACACTAACAGTCCACCACCACAGACGATCACTTGACCACTAATATAATTCGACTCCGGGGAACAGAAAAGGTAGACGGCATCAGCAGCTTCTTCTGGTTCGCCTGCACGTCCAAAAGGAATCAACTGTTCAAAGGTGGTGAGCATACTCGATTGCACCCCGACCTGGATATCGCGTCCGGCCACGTCAATGGTCGCTTGTTGTGTAGTAATCGGCTGCGTCAAACGCGTTTTGATGTAGCCAAAGGCAACACAATTGACCGTGACTTTGTAGCGCCCCCATTCTTTGCATAAGGTGCGTGTCATGCCCACAATGCCAGCTTTCGCAGTCGAGTAATTGATTTGTCCAGCATTTCCATACAGACCGGCAACCGAGGAGATATTGACGACTTTGCGAACAACCTCTCTACCTTCCGCTGACTCTCGTTTCGCCGAGGCCCGGATAGACTCTGATGCCGCCCGCAGAATGCGAAATGGTGCCATCAGATGAACCTGAACCATCGCCTCAAACTGTTCATCACTCATTTTCTGTATAACACTATCCCAGGTGTAGCCTGCGTTATTCACAATGATATCGAGAGTGCCAAAGCTGTCGAGGGCTGTTTTGACAAAGCGAGCACCGAAATCAGGTGCTGTAACATCTCCTGTACAGACAACCGCTTCCCCTCCAAAGCCCTTGATTTCTTCGATCACCGCCTGAGCCGGATCAGCATCCAGGTCATTGACGACGACTCGCGCACCTTCACGTGCGAGTTTGAGCGCAAGAGCACGCCCGATGCCTCGCCCTGAACCAGAAACAATCGCGACTTTGCCATCAAGTTTGGGCATAGTTCTGTTCTTCTTTCTTGTACAACACACACTATTGAGACGTATCGTTGTCACACAAATGCTACGACCGCTTCTCCCTGAAGTTTGATCTCGCCCTGCTGATTAGTTGCCGTCAGGCGAAGACGAATGCAGTGTTCGTCTGCATGCTCAAACGTTTCCGTCACGGTGCCCTGGCAAGTGAGCCGATCTCCCACATGGGTGATCGCCAAGAAGCGAGTACTGAATTCACGCAAAGCAGTTTGTGGCACCCAATTGGTGAGGAGCCTCCCCAAATACGCCATGCTCAACATCCCATGCGCGAAAACGTCGTCCATGCCGGATTGTTTCGCAAAGTCACTATCGATATGCATCGGATTATGATCACCTGAAGCTCCGGCATACAGGGCGAGTGTTTGACGAGAGATCGGCTCTGCGACGAATGGTGGAAGAGAATCACCCAGTTGGAGTGCTTCAAAAACGCGTGTATCCATGCTGTCATGCTCACTTTCTTACTGGCGGACAATAATGCTACTACGCATTTCTCCAACCAGCACACCATCCTGATTGGTGGCGGTACTTTCCAGCACGATAAATTCCAGTGTTCCCCCCTTGCGAGAGTAGATATCGCTTACCTTGGATTGGAACGTAATACAATCGCCAGTACACACAGCCCGATGGTAACGAAAGAGCTGCTCACCGTGAAGGATGCGACCCATTCCAACATTGAGGAGTTCAAGGACACGGGTAGAACTGGAGTTCTCCATCTCCAGACAGAAAAGAAAAGTTGGTGGTATGGGTATCGAACGATAACCTTCCGCACGGGCGACCTCCTCATCGCTGTACAATGGGTTAGTTTCGCCGATAGCTTGAGCGAAAAAGCGTACACGACCCTTTTCTACTTGGACGGTTGAAGTGGGTGAAGTCCAACCAATGAGGTGCTTGTCGAGCATACGCCATTTCCCCTTCTCTCATTATAACGGCAGATGCGTTGTTTCCACGTGATCAGCATACGTGGTTCTGTTTGAGCCATACATTTTCCTCATGCAAAACGCCTGATTAGACACGCTGATAGAGGGTCACGACGCAGGCACCGCCCAGCCCAATATTGTGCTGTAGAG
>CAXTWV010000538.1:0-2107 GCA_964248005.1 uncultured Ktedonobacteraceae bacterium
GTGACACTATAGAACTGGATAATTTGCTGGTTGGGAAGCAGGTCAAGCTGGTAGTTGCGCAGAATGTGCGAAACCATCGCTTTGATTTCGATTTGCGCGAAGTTGATACCAATACAAATGCGTGGACCTCCTCCAAAGCCGACAAGGGCGTAAGGCGTCTTTTTGTGCTCCTCGCGTGGTGGTGCGAAACGGTCCGGGTCGAAGGTCTCAGGGTGCGCGAAAATGCTTGGAATCATATGTGAACCTGCAATTGCATAAAGAACCTGCGAACCTTGAGGTAAGTGATAGCCGTGAAAGTCAACATCTTCGAGGAGGCCACGTGGTCCATTCGCCACCGGTGGATACATGCGCTCCGCCTCGCTTAATGCGTTATCCAACACTTTCATCTGTTTAATCGCTTCTAATGTTGGCTCTGTGTTCCGTGCAAGCAAGGCGTTTTGTTCGTCCATTACGCGTTTCGTATAGTCTTGATGCTGATTCAAGAGATAGAGCAACCACGCGCTGAGACTTGTCGAGGTTTCGTGTCCAGCGACAAGCAGGATGTTGAGATGAGCTATTAGTTGTTCGTTGCTCATGGCGTTACCTGAATCATCACGTGCCTGCACAAGCAATCCAAAGAGGTCGTTAGTTGGGTGTTTGCGGCGTTCTTCAATCTTTGGAATGAGGAGTGCGTTGAGTTCACGATGAATGAGACCCACTTTGTACAGAAAATCTTCCTCGGACGTTGCCGTTGCTCCTGTCATGAGAAGACGTAAAAAGAGGTCGCGGAACAGGTCGCGTTCTGCTGCATCGGTCAATCCAGCCAGTGCTTCGGCGGCAACATCGAAGGTGATTTTGCGTGCTTCGTCATAGATGTCTACCGTACCTTGCTCTGCCCATGATGCAACTCGTTCGCGGATGATGCGGTTCATTAATGGCAGGTAGTTGTTCATATAGCTGATTGTAAAGGCGGGGTTCATCATACGTCGATGCTCGTCATGCTCTTTGCCATCCATGACAAGCAGACCTCTGCCGAACATATCTAACGTGCCAAACATTTTGCCCCAGCCCTCGTAATTTGAGAACTTCTGACGGTTGTTGACCAGCACAAAACGATTTGCCTCCGGTCCAACCAGAAAGACAACCTCACTACCAAATGATGTTGAACGAAAGATCGGTCCATGCTGCTCATACATTTTCGCGAGAAACGGCCCGACGTTTGTTTGATAATCTGCTGGAATGGGCACAGTTGGAATAGCTTTATAGGATTGAACGTTACTCATAAGTTGTTGCCTTTCTTCGCTGCTATACTCAATACGCCTTTATTCGTAGTCAAAGTCCTTACAAGTGAAGATTTATAAAATGAATGAACTTCATTCATTTTAAACCATACTGTATACGTTTGTTGTATGCGTTAGGTTAGACGTGTTTCGACTCTTTTTTGCCCTCTTGTAGTGAAGGACCAAAGAAGAGACGTTCGACAAATTCTATCATGTACTGAAGATACATCTCTTCGCGCTCGCCTTTTTCGATAGCAAAGCACTGGTGAAATACTGCTTCTGCCGATAAACTGAGGATACGCGCGTACATTTCTGTATTAAAAGGTGCAAGTTCGCCTTGTTCAATAGCATGGCGTAGTACAGCATCAATAGCTTGTGTAGTACGCTCCTCTGATTTTTTGTGCAAAAGGATTTCTTCAGAGGATTGCATATCAACTTGCAACAGTGACACGAGATTTTTGTGTTCATGACAGACACGGAACGCAGCTTTTACCATTGTCGCTGGTATTTGCTCGAATGGTAGTTTGAGAAGAGAAGGAGCGTGAAATGAGTTTGCAATCATGGCCTCGACATCAAGCGCAACACCTGTATAGACTTCGTGTTTATTGCGAAAGTAGAGGTAGACTGTTCCCACCGCAACATCCGCTGCTTGTGCGATATCTGCTATAGTTGTCTCCTCGTATCCCTTTTTGACGAAGAGGTCGCGTGCTGCCGCGAGAATGAGTTCTCGCTTAGGTCGTGTCTCTTCGCTTGTCCGCTCTGCCATCTTGATTGCTCCCACAATATGAATGAACTTCATTCATATTTGTACCATTACTTTGTGTGGAAGTCAAGGAAGATAACACGAA
>CAXTWV010000539.1:0-2083 GCA_964248005.1 uncultured Ktedonobacteraceae bacterium
ACGTGTATGAACGAACGAAGGCAGCTATCGAGCATTGTCAAGAACATGGTCAAGAACTTGTTTTTAATCACTCCTAGCTTTGTTTAAGAGAAAGAATTATTATACGGCATGACAAATTTTCGTCCCGCGCATGACCACGATCTCAGGTCGATGTATGAGGTATTTTACCAGAATGAAGTGCTGGATAGCCTTAATCCACCTGCAATGGGAGATACTCCATCGTATCTACAGCACATCCTTCAAACAGGGACCATGTATGTTGCTGAGCAAGATGGCGAAGTGCTGGCATTCGCAGGTGCTATTACTAGAGGGTCTGTTACTTTTCTTACTGATTTATTTGTTAGACCAACATTGCAATCAAATAATCTAGGCAAAACACTCCTTCACGCTGTTCTACCACAAAACACGCTTATTCGTTGTACAGAAAGCTCAAGCGATCCTCGTGCGTTGGCCCTCTACATTCGCGAAGGAATGCATCCCCAGTGGCCTTATTTCGCACTTCGGCTACAGAAGTCCATGTCTGAGATGTCTTCAATACATGATGTAGAGATCGTCGAGGCAGATGTTGACGACCCTGAGTTGATACGTTGGGATGCCCGGATAAGTGGGCGTGTACGTCCCATCGATCACCACTTTTGGATACAAAAACAACATGCTATCCCTCTATGGTTTCGGAGGCAAAAGCAGATACTAGGTTATGGATATGTGCGATTGGGAGCAGGAACACTCTGGTATCCAGAAGCATGTATATTAGGACCTATCGGTGTCAGCAATCCAAAAGACGCTGCCGCTTGTGTACTGGCTACTGTGAACTTTGCTGTGCGGGAAGCGGATGTGTTACGTATTGACGTTCCAGGTCCTCATCCTTGTTTAGCTGTATTGCTTGAACGCGGATTTCGTATCACTGATGTGGATACATTCGTGTCATCTGCAACTGTTCCTTTTTTTGATGCACAATGCTACATTCCATCTGGTGGTGATTTATTGTAGAGAGATTGAATGCGTTCATGAAAGATATTGCACTTTTCTATTAACGTGCAGACACAAGAGGACGATATATGACACCGAATGAACTTACCGAAATGCTCTATCAATCAGGTGCTCTTCAACGAGGAAACGTTACTGAGATACAGGCAACCGAAAATGAGGCGTTCAATTCACATGTGCAACATCTTAAGGTAAGCTATTCACCAGACGCGACACCATCATTGCCATCGACACTTCTAACGAAGAAAAATGTAGATGCAGATTGGGGAAAAGAAGCTGGTCGCTTTGAAGTTGCATTCTATCAGCTTATTGCACAGGATACACAACGATTTCCAATGATCATTCCCCACTTTGTGGCTACCTATGACGAGCAGACCAAAAACTCATTGTTACTACTCCAAGACCTCAGTGCAACGCATCGCCTTCCGATTACGCGTCAACAGCAAATCCAACATGAAGGTATGCCTACTGACATGGTGTTGCACCAGATCGTCGAAATGTTGGCAGCATTTCACGCGGCTTGGTGGGAACATCCCTCATTGGGAACCGATCCTATAGAAATCGACGACAATTTTCAGGATGAAGCGCATTTTCGTGACTTCTGCCAGGAAATTGATCAGAATTGGCAGTCCTGTCTTGCAGCAGAAAGTGATTGGCTTCCTCAGGATGTCGTTCACGATATCAACGAGATAAATCACCTGGTCCCAACAGCCTGGGAACGCTATCTCTCGAAGCGTTTCTCCACACGTCACCAACTTACTGTAACTCACCAAGATGCCTATCTCGCAAATTTCCTGGTCCCTCGAACAAGTGAAACTGGGGTAGTCTACATGATGGACTGGCAATCTGCGTATACGAGCATTGGAGCGTATGATCTCGTTATCATGTGTGTACCTTTTTGGACACCAGCCGAGCGCAAAGAAAACAAGCGGGAAGAAACGATGCTACGTCGGTACTTAACTGCTCTTTCTGCACACGGTGTGACAAACTACACATGGGACCAATTAGTGGAAGATTATCGCTTGATGATTATGTTCTTCCTACAAGTGGCAATCTGGGATCAAACAAACGGCTCTTCTCGTGACTACTGGTGGCC
>CAXTWV010000540.1:0-2020 GCA_964248005.1 uncultured Ktedonobacteraceae bacterium
TGATGCGTCCAATTTTGTTGCCCTCGTTCTCGGTAAACCAGAGGGCGTTATCTGGGCCAGTCGTAATTTCTCTTGGAAAACTGTTCGCCGTTGGAATAGGAAATTCGGTGACATGCCCATGTTGACTAATACGTCCTACATTATTGCCACCTTGCTCAACGAACCAGAGGGCATTATCCGGTCCACGAGTGATGCCTTGTGGACTACTATTTGCTGTAAGAATGGGAAACTCTTTTATCTTTACTGTCGTTGCGGCATGAGCCATAGCAGTAATTGAGAAGTTCAACAGAAAAAGACTACTGAGTACAAGTAAGAAGAGTGTGCTACTTAACACACGTACCGTGCTTGTTGGAGAAGCAAGCGATACCGAAAAAAGAGATTCATTATTGTTATTCATGAATTGGACCTTTCTAAAGAGATGCAAATGAGAGGAGTGTATAAACTTTCAACTGTAGAAAGCATACGCATTCTTCGTTGATATTACTATGATATTGCTCACAATTCATGGGAGAGGTAGCTTACATTTACGATAAGCGCATAAAAGAGACGACAAACTAAAGAAAATCGCAATCATAGATTAAACGAGATGGAAATGTAGGGGCCATAATTCATCATGTGTCGGGAAGAGAAACGTGGAGGAGTTGACCCCAGTACGGGTCTGATTTCATCACACCCTCGTAGCAATCGAGAAGGTTGGAGGACGTATGGAACGTTTCATCAATTCCTCCAATATTATGATATGCTGAAAGGGTGTGATAAAATCAGACCCGTACTGGGGTTTTGTCACATGAGAATTGACAAACGAGTAGGGACTAGCTTTGTTTAAACTTAAGGGGTGTAATTACATGAACATAATCACTGATGAATACATGCGGAGGCATCTTACATCTGCCAAGAATTATTGCATCGTTATTTTGAAGGCTGGCCCAAACAAAAATATGGAAGGTGTCGAAAGCATCATCTGGGAACATGGACGCAGAAATTTCGCGCTCCGTGCCGACGGCGTACTTCCTATCGTATGTCCTGTCTCCGATGGTAGCGATGTATCAGGTATTGGCATTTTTAATGCTAGTGTCGAAGAGACAAAAAAAATCATGGACGAAGACCCAGGCGTGCAAGCAGGCGTTTTCGTCTATGAACTTCATCCGTGCCGAAGCTTCCCCGGCTCTAGCTTACCTGTGTAGCGAAGACGTTTGTAACAATTTGACGATGCGAACGAATTGTAGGGGTCTAATTCTATTACACCCTGTGAGCAATAACGAATGTCGGAGGACATATGCAAACATTTCAACATCCTCCAAATGTTGTCTATCGCTCGCAGGGTGTAATAGAATTAGACCCCTACAGTTGTGTTATGAAACCGTCACGCTATCAACCGTAGACAAACATGCCGCCGCAGTGTTGTGTGAGGTTGACGCCACACCTTCCAAAATCGTACCGCTCATATTCACCATCACGGTCGAACCGGGGACCAGCGTCCAGTTCACACCATCAGCAGAGGTGTACGCGCTGAAGCTTGAACCTGTACGCGATACCTTTAAGTACGTGGGAACTGTACCAGGAATATTCGCTAACTCTGCGGCAACTGCTCCTTGTGCTGAGCGATACTGCACCTGAATACCTTGCCCCGGTGTGACCGCAGCCATATAATAAGCTGAATCAGCACCCGTTGTTTGACGCATCATCACACCTGTTTTCGCGTACACACTCGTATTGGTCTGCGCAGTCACATGCGCACTGACACTACCATCACTCGCTAGATTTTGCCAGATGTAGTGAAACGAATCTGCCGTACCCCAGATATCACCACCACCTGCGACAATCGACCATGTGCTGCCAGTAACCGATTGACTCCCCGTTGGCGTTGGATAACCAATATCGCCACAAGTCCAGCCCATCGGACATGCAGGTGGTGCAGGTGCTGTTGTACTCACATTGACTGTATCAAAAGTGGCTTGCCCCATTTGCGCGGGACTGCTCGATGTAACCGCTATGCCTGCAAGCATACTTCCTGTGACAT